>NZ_JBIKHV010000177.1:0-3017 GCF_044361985.1 Limnohabitans sp.
GACACCGTGATCGCCTGCGGCGTGCCGTCTGCTGACGTCACTGTCACTGTGTCAAGTGCGCTCTCACCCGCACTCAGACTGTCCATCGAGGCCGTAAGGTTATAGACCCAAGCTCCTGCCGTATCAATCGTCAGAACACCGTAAGAGCCTGTCTGGGTACTCGCCGAAAACTGGCTCGCATTGTCAACATCAACCACGCTGGCCGCGCCAGAAACAGAGGCTGTGTTTTCCCCCAGAGTCCCTGTCCGGACTCCAAAAATCTTTGCATCATCGTTAGTGCCATCTGTGTTTTCGCGTACGTAAAACTCGGCAACGGAAACCATTGAAACTTCGTAAGCGTATGCAATGTCAGCTGCAATGGGATTATTGAGGACAAATTCATCGGTTTTTCGCCCTTCATTGGCACCGTTTTGCACGTAATGGCGCATGCCCGCTTGTACGTCTGAACCAAAGGCATCCAACAAATCACCATAAGAGGCCAAATAACCCCAAGCATCAAACGTGACTGTTCGCCCTTCTTGGGCGCCAAATCGAATATAGTGCAGCGCTGCTGCTTGCACATCGGTGTTGAAAGCAGCACGCAAATCCGCATACGAGGCCAAATAACCCCAAGCATCAAACGTGATGGAACGCCCTTCCTGTGCGCCGTACTGCACATAGTGGCGCGTCGCCGCATCAGCGTCAGAGCCAAATGCGCCGCGCAAATCCGCATACGAGGCCAAATATGACAGTCCATCGAAAGTCACCGTGCGACCTTCGATCACACCCGACGTGATGAAGTGACGAGTAGCGTTCTCTACATCTAAGCCAAATGCATTGCGTAGGTCCCCATAAGAAGCCAAATATGCCCACGCATCAAAAGACACAGTTCTACCCTCGGGCACCCCACTGGTCTTGTAGTGCTGCCCCGCAGCAGCTGTATTTGTACCGAATACATTGGTCAAGTCTCTGTAAGAGGCAATGTATTCCAGTATGAAGAGCGTTGAAAGATTCATTTTTGATGACTTTATGACTAATAAAACAAATCCACAAAAATGCGGAATTGGTCGTAATTTACCATCAAATTGGGCGTTAACCTCTTTTCGCAGTTATGAATTTTTATTTGCATCAATTTATTTGACACATTAATACGTCGTTTGTATTGTTTAAGCAACAGAGGGTTTACCGATTGAAATGCAACGCCCAATGCAGATGACGTGCTGGATCACTGCTGCAATACGCCCATCGCGGATCAGCCGCCCGGTCCCGTGAGTTTTGAATGACACGCATGAGGCAAGCACTAAAGCAACAACCACATGCAACTTAAATTAATATTAAAGTACTTATAAAAATATTAATTATTAACTTATTTAAAATAATTAATCTTATTTTAATTAAATATTAGTTAAAAATCTTTGCTTGATCGATTTCCACTTGCGGGGGTCCTGCATGAGTCCTTTGCAAATAACTTGGCTGGATTTTTTACGAATCAGTTGCAGCTCCAATCTTGCAATTGTTGACGGCAAACAAAACAACGAGGTCGCCTTTGAGTTCTACCAATGGGAGCTAGGAGGCTTTCGTGTCAATGCTGCCCGCCTCGATCACGGGATTGAACTTTTGCGAAGTGTTGGCATGCGCAAAATCGGCAGCTGAGATGCTTGCAGGCTAACGCCGCACCGAGCCAGGTTCATAAAGACATAACTATTCTCATGCGAACAAGAAGACGTCATTTCACCTTGCCACACAGGGAAAGAGTCTTTTCCTTAGTCACCCCGGGCTTGACCCGGGGTCCAAATATTTGAGCTTGTCAGAGATCCCCGCAAGATTGACCATGGTGATTGCAGCATTTCAGCGTCAACTCAGCTGCAAATCCCCGCCCTCAAAGGTGTACAAGCGGCCCAGCTCAAAAGCGACCCAGGCTTCGTCGGTGGTCAACGGGGCGGTCACCACCACCGCGACCCTGTCGGTCTTGCTGGCATGGTCAGCAAAATTCACACTCAGGTCTTCATCGCTCAACGTCGCTTGCGTGAATGGGTGCCTTCGCAAAACGTAATGCAGGTTCGTGCTGGCATGCGCCCACAATGCTTGGCCGTTGGACAACAAAAAGTTGAAGGTGCCAAAACGGGCAATTTGTGGCACCAACTCGCGCAGCGTCAGAGACAGCTCTTGCACGCTGGGCACACTGGCATGTGACTTGGCCAGCTCTTGCATCAGCCAGCAAAAGGCGCGCTCGCTGTCCGTTTGCCCCACAGGCTTGAAGCTGCCGTGCAAGCGGGGGGCGTAATCCACCAGATTGCCGTTGTGTGCAAACACCCAATACCGGCCCCAGAGCTCACGCACAAACGGGTGGCAATTTTCCAGGCTCACCTCGCCTTGCGTGGCCTTGCGGATGTGCGCGATCACGTTGCGGCTTTTGATCGGGTAACGCCGAATCAACTCGGCCACAGGCGAACTGCTGGCGCTTTGGTGGTCCACAAAGTGACGCACGCCCAAGCCTTCAAAAAAGGCAATGCCCCAGCCATCGCCATGGTGGTCGGTGAGGCCCCCGCGCTGCGCGAAACCGCTGAAGCTGAAGGTCACATCGGTCGGGGTGTTGCAGTTCATGCCGAGCAGTTGGCACATGGTCAGTCTTTCTTGTGAGGGACGCTGGACTCGCCCATTTTCCAGGCGGCCAGCAAGGCCAGCGCGGTCATGGTGGCCAGAAAAACAAAGGTCTCATTGAACGCACGCAAATCGGCGCTGCCTGGGCTGCTTGAGGCCAGGGCGTACACCGCCAGACGCCACTCCAGCACGATGGCGCAAATGCTCACGCCCGCCGCACCGCCCAGCATGCGCACAAACCCGATCACACTGGAGGCCTGCGGGATCAAGTCTTTGGGCAAGCCACGCAAAGCGCCCAGATTGAGCGAAGGCAGGATGAAACCCAGCCCAATGCGCCCCAAAATCACCAAAATCCAAAGCAAGGCCAAGCCCGCCGCCGGGTGCACCAAGGGCATGAGCGCAAACGACAGCGCCAGCAAAGCCAGGCCCCAGCTCAC
>NZ_JBIKHV010000016.1:0-35750 GCF_044361985.1 Limnohabitans sp.
TTTGATTGATGGTCTTCATCCCGCCGAGCGCCTCCAGTCCCACCTTGGCCTTGAACTCCGGCGGATGAACTCTGCGTTTTTTTGATTCAGTCATTGGTAACCCGTTTTTTGGACAGTGTCCCACTTAAACACCTGTCCCAAATTCGGGGTCCACTTCACTCCCCCGAAGGCATGGACGAAGCCAACGCCGCCCTGTTCCCCGGCAGCTTTGAAGAGTCTGAGCTGGGGGCTGTTCCGAAGGGATGGACAGTTGGTCGTTTGGACGATTTGCTCGTGTTGCAAAGGGGCTTTGATTTGCCCGCACAAGATAGAACGCCGGGTGATTTTCCAATCATTGCAGCAAGTGGGCCTAGTGGGACACATCACAAAACGATGGTGAAGGGGCCGGGTGTTGTAACGGGGCGATCAGGTGTGTTGGGGCGTGTCCTTTTGGAGTTGGACGACTTCTGGCCATTGAACACAACACTTTGGGTCAAGGAATTCAAAGTGGCAACGCCTTGCTACGCCTATGAAGTTTTGAGGCTGATTGATTTCAAATCTTTCAATGCAGGTTCCGCTGTACCTAGCCTCAACCGTAATCACATTCATGGCTTGCCCTACTTATTGCCGGAGCGTTCGTGCGTGGATGTCTTTGAGGGCATCGTATTGAAGATCCATAAGCGGTGTCATGAAAATGAAAAGCAGGCACAAACGCTGTCGGCGCTTCGTGACACCCTGTTACCCCGTCTAATCTCCGGCCAGCTCCAATTGCCAGAAGTCGACCAACTTGAAGAATCGTTGGCATGACCGAAGACCAGCTCGAACAAGAAGCCCTCGGCTGGCTGGCCTCGGTAGGCTACACGCCGCTGCGCGAAGGGGTCGAGCTGGAGTGCAAGGCTGCCCAAGGTGCCAGTGGTCGGGGCCAAGTGCCCAAGGATTTTTGGCCCACGTATTCGGCCATGGCCAATGCGCATGGCGGCGTTGTGCTGTTGGGTATTTGTGAGAAGACGGGTGTGTTCAGCGTGGCTGGACTCAACGATCCGGCCAAGGTGCGGGCCGAGTTGTTCAACAACCTGAACAATCCTGGCAAGGTCAGCACCAATCTTTTGAGCGATGCCGATGTGCAAGAGATGGTGCTGGATGGGCAGACCGAGTTGGCCGTGCGCGTGCCGCAAGCGGCTCGCAAAGACAAACCTGTTTTTTTAAACGGCCAGCCATTGGGCAACACCTACCGCCGCTTGAACGACGGTGACCGCAAATGTGACGATGACACCGTCAAGCGGATGTTGGCCGAGCAGGTGCAAGACAGCCGAGATACCCGCATTTGCAACCGCTTTGGCTTGGCCGACTTGGATCTTGAAAGTCTGCATGCTTACCGCAACCAGTTTGCCAGCCACAAGCCTGGCCACCCATGGGTGGGCACAGACGACACCCAGTTTTTGCGTTTGCTAGGGGCCTGGCGTCATGACCGCGAGACACGCGAAAGCGGTCTGACTTTGGCCGGGGTGCTGATGTTTGGACAATGGCCCGCCATCATGGAATGTGCGCCGCTTTATTTTGTGGATTACCAAGAGCAAGCTGATGCGCCCGACACGGAAGTGCGCTGGCTGGACCGTGTGGTGCCAGATGGCACTTGGTCGGGCAATGTTTTCGACTTTTACCGCAAGGTCATTCGTAAACTCACGGCCGACCTCAAAGTGCCGTTTGCCTTGAAGGGAGACACGCGGGTGGACGACACGCCCATTCACCAGGCGTTGCGCGAGGCGCTGGTGAACACGCTGGTGCATGCCTATTATTCAGACCGGGCTTCGGTGCGAGTGATCAGGAGGCCATCGGGTTTTGAGTTTCGCAACCCTGGCGCTTTGCGCGTGCCGGTGGCGCAGGCGCTCAAAGGTGGCGAGAGTGACTGCCGCACCCGCACGCTGCAACAGATGTTTTTGATGATCAACTTGGGCGAGCGTGCTGGCTCTGGCCTGCCCCGAATTTTGGCCAGCTGGCAGGGCGAAGGGCATACGCTGGAATTGACTGAATCGTTTGAGCCTTATGACCAATCGGTGCTGACGATGGGCTGGGCGCCGGGGAAAACGCCGGGGAAAACGCCGGGGAAAACGCAGAGAGACATCTTGGCGTTGCTCAGGTCTGACGGCAGTTTGGCCTTTCCTCAGATCGCCCAAGCTTTGGGTAAATCAGAAAGCGCTGTTGAGCGTGCCATCAAAGCATTGCGTCAGGAAGGCTGGCTGGAACGTGTTGGGCCTGCCAAGGGCGGTGTTTGGAAAGTATTGAAATGACCGAAGACCAACTCGAACAAGAAGCCCTGGGCTGGCTGGCCTCGGTCGGCTACACGCCGCTCAACGCCCGTGATCTCGATCATTTGGACCCACGCTTGGAGCGCAGCAGCACGCGTGAGGTGGTTTTGGTGTCTTGTTTGCGGGCGGCCATTGACCGCTTGAATCCGTCCGTGCCTGCAGCGGCCCGCGAAGACGCGTTCAAGCAGGTGCTGGACATGGGCCAACCTGCGCTGCTGTCAGGCAACCGGGCGTTTCACCGGGTGTTGGTGGCGGGTGTGCCGGTGCAGTATCAAAAGGACGGTGAGACGCGCGGCGATTTTGTGCGCCTGATCGACTGGCACGATGCCGGACGCAATGAGTGGCTGGCGGTGCAGCAGTTCACCATCAAGGGGCCGCGCCACACGCGCAGGCCCGACATCATTTTGTTCATCAACGGCCTGCCGTTGGTGCTCATTGAGCTGAAAAACCCGGCCGACCTGAATGCCGATATCTGGAAGGCTTACGACCAGATTCAGACTTACAAAGAACAAGTGGCCGATGTGTTCACCTTCAACGAGTTGTTGGTGATTTCAGACGGCACCGAGGCCCGCATGGGCTCGCTGTCGGCCAATGCAGAGCGCTTCATGCAGTGGCGCACCATTGACGGCGTGGCGTTAGACCCGCTGGGCAAGTTTCAGGAGCTGGAGACTTTGTTACGCGGCGTGCTGGCCCCGGGGTATTTGTTGGACTACCTGCGGTTTTTTGTGCTGTTTGAAGACGACGGCCATTTGGTTAAAAAGGTAGCGGGCTACCACCAGTTTCACGCGGTGCGCGCTGCGGTGAAGCAGGTGGTGATCGCCGCCAGCACCGACGAGGCTGCGCGCCGTGGCAAGGGCGGCGTGGTGTGGCACACGCAGGGCAGCGGCAAGAGCATCACCATGACCTGCTTTGCCGCCCGCGTGATGCAAGAGCCCCGGCTGGAAAACCCGACCATCGTAGTCATCACCGACCGCAACGATTTGGATGGCCAGTTGCTGGGCGTGTTCAGCCTGAGCCAAGACCTGCTGCGCGAGCAACCCCAGCAAGCCCGCACGCGCCAGGAGCTGCGCGAGCTGCTGGAAAACCGGCCGTCGGGCGGCATCATCTTCGCCACCATTCAGAAGTTCATGCCGGGCGAGGATGAAGACATATTTCCGATGCTCAGCCAACGGCGCAACATTGTGGTGATCGTGGACGAGGCGCACCGCACGCAGTATGGGTTTGAGGCCAAGCTCAAGTCACGCAGGGTCAATGTTGGCTCAAGCCCGGCGGTGGCGTACACCACGGGTGACGGCCCCAGCGTGGCCAGCACGGCAGACTTTGCGTCGCCCGAATACGCTGTGCAGCAGGTGAGCAAGTACCAAGCAGGCTACGCGCAACACCTGCGCGATGCGCTGCCGAATGCCACCTTTGTGGCCTTCACCGGCACGCCCGTGAGCAGCACCGACCGCGACACGCGGGCGGTGTTTGGCGAGTACATCCATGTTTATGACATGCAGCAGGCGCAAGAAGATGGCGCCACGGTGGCCATTTATTACGAGAGCCGCTTGGCCAAGCTGGGCCTGAATGAGGGCGAGCTCAGCCACCTGGATGAAGAGGTGGACGAACTGGCCGAGGATGAAGAAGAAAGCCAGCAAGCCAAACTCAAGAGCCATTGGGCCGCTTTAGAAAAAGTGGTGGGGGCCGAGCCGCGCATTGCCAGCGTAGCGGCCGACCTGGTAGCCCACTTTGAAGAACGCAACAACGCACAGGACGGCAAAGCCATGATCGTGGCCATGAGCCGCGAGATTTGCGCGCACCTCTACAACGAGATCGTCAAGCTGCGCCCCGATTGGCACCACGATGACCCGGAGCAGGGCGCGATCAAGATCGTGATGACCGGCAGCGCAAGCGACAAGCCTTTGCTGCGCCCGCACATCCACAGCGGCCTGGTCAAAAAGCGTTTGGAAAAGCGCTTTAAAGACCCGCAAGACGCGCTCAAGCTGGTGATCGTGCGCGACATGTGGTTAACCGGATTTGATGCGCCTTGCGTGCACACCCTGTATGTAGACAAGCCCATGAAGGGCCACAACCTGATGCAAGCCATCGCCCGCGTGAACCGGGTGTTCAAGGACAAGCAGGGCGGTTTGGTGGTGGACTACATCGGCATTGGCGAAGACCTCAAAGCCGCCATGAAGGAGTACACGGCCAGCAAGGGTCGGGGAAATCCCACGGTGGATGCGCGCGAGGCGCTGGCCGTGATGCTGGAAAAGCTGGAAGTGCTGCAGGCCATGCTGCACGGTTTTGACTACTCAGACTTTTTGACGGGCGGGCACAAGACGCTGGCGGGGGCAGCCAACCATGTGCTGGGCATCAAGTCCGACAAAGAGCGCGACGGCAAGAAGCGCTTTGCAGACCACGCGCTGGCCATGAGCCATGCGTTTAGCCTGTGCTGCACTTTGGCCGAAGCCAAGGCGCACCGCGACGAGGTGGCCTTCATGCAGGCGGTCAAGGTGATCCTGACCAAGCGCGAAGCCAGTGCACAGCGCAAGAGCAACGAAGAGCGAGACCTGGCCATACGCCAGATCATCAATTCGGCTGTGGTTTCGGGCGAGGTGGTAGACATCTTTCAGTCTGTGGGCCTAGACAAGCCCAACATCGGTTTGCTGGACGAGGCTTTTTTGGCTCAGGTGCAAAACCTGCCCGAGAAGAACCTGGCGGTGGAGCTGCTGGAGCGGCTGCTGCAGGGCGAGATCAAGAGCCGATTTGCCAGCAACGTGGTGCAAGACCGCAAGTTCAGCGACATGCTGGCCGATGTGATTCGCCGCTACCAAAACCGCAGCATCGAAACCGCGCAGGTCATGCAAGAGCTGATCGCCATGGCCAAGAAGTTCCGCGAAGCGGCCAACCGTGGCGAGCAGCTGGGCCTGCACGAAGACGAGGTGAAGTTCTACGACGCGCTGGCCAACAACGAGTCGGCCGTGCGTGAGCTACAAGACGAAACCCTGAAAAAGATCGCCCAGGAGCTGACCCAAAGCCTGCGCGAGAATCTCACGGTAGATTGGTCAGAGCGCGAAAGCGTGCGGGCCAAGCTGCGTTTGATGGTTCGCCGTATTCTGCGCAAATACAAATACCCCCCCGATCAGGCCGATGCGGCGGTGGAGCTGGTGCTCGAGCAGGTTCAGAGCTTAGGCGATGAGTGGACTGTTTAACTCAATTCAAGTGAGCTTGTCGCCTACAACGCGTCGATGACTCCCAAATGAGCTTGCCCAGTCAAGGGCGTTCAGCAAAAGCTCAGCTGCGCAGTTGCAAGATGGTTTCTAGGCCCAGACCAGACTCCTGGCCTTCACTCCCACAGCATCCACAACGAGTTGACCCTCAAGCCTTAAAGCACGGCGCCGAGTGCCGTGCAGCATGTCTGGTACGTCAGTGCTGAAAATCTCTATCTGGCAAAGCGACCCAGCCCCAGCTCGATTAAACCTTCAGCACGGCGCAGCAAGAACAGCACATCCAGGCCCATGCGCTTTGCCATGGCCAGACCTTTGTCAGGGCCTGCCACCAGCAAGGCCGTGGCCCAAGCATCCGCCTGCATGCAGGTTTGCGCCAGCACAGTGACCGACGCCACGGCGTTGTCCACGGGCGCACAGCGCTGCGCGTCCATGGTGTGTGCCAAGTGGACATCGCCCACTTGCAGGAAGCGTCGGTAGTCGCCCGAGGTGGCCACCGCCAGATCCTCCAGTTCGATCACGCCATGCACCGCGCGGCGTCCCGCCTCGGGACGTTCGAGCGCCACGGCCCAGGGCGCTCCGTTGGATTGACCACCCACCGCACGCAGCTCGCCATCCAGCGACGCCAGCGCATGCCGCACACCGTGTTGCTGCAGCACCGCGGCCATGCGGTCGACCGCATAACCCTTGGCAATGCCGCACAGGTCGAGCTGCAGGGGCGCGCGCATGCGAGCGCGGCTTGCGGGCCTGTCCAGCTCCAGGCGATCGTCCGCACTGCGCGGCATGGCATTGCGGACGGCGCGGATCGCTTGCGCATCGGGTGCATCCCGCACCGCGCCAAAGCCCCAGGCATTCACCAGCGCGCCAACGCAGGGGTCGAACGCCCCCGCGCTCAGGCGCTGCACATCGAGTGCACAGTCCAGCACCTCGAGCAATTTCGCAGGCAACGCCACCCATGTGTCCAAAGGGGCACGGTTCAGGCGCATGAGGTCGCTGTCGGGTTTCCAGGGTGACATCTGCGCGTCCACCTGCTCCACCGCAGCAGCGAGGTCCTGGCGCAAGGCCACCAGGTCCACGGTGCTGTCGGCGTCGACACTGGCCGACCAGCGTGTGCCCATGCTCGGACCGTGCAGGGTGGTGCGCTTGCAGGGTGCCGCGAGCTCAGAAGACATCTTCGGCATAACGCTCCTTTGCTTTGAGCATCGACACGCTCAACTGCATGGGCTCCAGCAGCATGTCCAAGGTCTGTGCCACGCCTTGCGCCATGGCGCGGCTTCCACACACGCGCACGATGGCGCCCTGTGCCACCAGACTGCGCACGTGTTCGGCGTCTCGTCGCAGGGCGTCTTGCACATAGCCGCCGCCGTCTCGCACACGCGAGAAAACCGCCTGCAGTGTGGCCAGGCGCCCTTCACCCAGCCAGCGTTGAATTTCGGGGCCGAAGTAAAAGTCTTGCGCCGGGTCGCGCCCGCCAAAGTAAAGGTGCATGGGGATCATGCGGTCGTTGCGGCGAATAAAGCCGGCCAGCGGTGCCACCCCTGTACCCGCCCCGATCAGCAACACCGGCTTGCGCGTCACGGGCAGTGCAAAACCGGGGTTAGGCCGAATGAAAGCGCTGATGGTGTCCCCTGTTTTCAGACCCAGCAGGTGGGTGGAACACAGGCCACCGGGCATCTGACGCACGCAGATTTCAAGAAACCCGTCTTCCCAGCCCGACGCAAGCGAGTAGTAACGCGGCACGGCCGAACCGGGTGACACGATGCCCACGAGATCACCCGCAGAAAATCGCGCCAGACCATGCCCGAGCAGGCGTGCAGTCAGCCCCTGTGCAGGCCACGCAAAACGCAATATAGCCGTGGCTGTGCCGGGTGCACCCGGGTAGTCCTGGCGAGCGATGAGCGCCAGTGCCGCAGCAGGTGGCGTGCTCGGCACATGCGCCAGCAGCAGGGGCTCGTTAAGAATCTGCGCCATGGCATCGCCCCAGCGCGCGAACTGCTGGCCTGATTGCTGGTGGATGCACTCGATCGGCAGCAGTGCGGGCCAGCCTTGCGCGCGCAGCGTTTGCTCAAGCGCCAAGGCAAAGGCGCAGAAGGCGGGGAACTGCCGATCGCCAAAGCCCACGACGGTCACCGGCACCGCGCAGGCTTTGAGCTTGGCGATCTGCGCCAAGGCGTGGCTGGCATGGGCTGGTGCCTGCCCTTCGCCGTAGGTTGCGGCCAACACAAACACCTGCTGCGTGGTGGCCGTGGTTTGAAAGTTCTCCAGTGTGCTGGTGTGAACGCGGTGCCCCACTTGGATCAGCGCGTCTTGCAGTGTTTGGGCAAAGCCCCAAGTGCTGCCGCCTTCGCTGGCAACAAAGATGAGCGCGTCGGCCTGTGCCATCGGAGAGTTGCCGCTGATGTGAGGTGCTTGGCGGCGTACTTGCCACCAAATGACGATACCCGACAGCCAGAACAGCAGCACGCTGGCGCCCACGAGCCCGAGCACAATGGCCCAGGGCCAAGCCGCTTCGCCGGTGTGCAGCACCTTCGCCAGGTTGTAAACCTGCTGCGCAAAGAGGGTGTCATGCCAGGCCAGCATCTGCCCTGAATAGCGGTCGATCCAACCCTGCCCTTGGGTTGTGGTGACTTGCCAGGTGTCCTCCGGGTCGGTAGCATCGGGAAAATTCAGCTTGCGCAAATCCTGTACAACAAGGTTTTGCAGCGCGGCCATTTGCGCGACAGGCAAGGCAGGCTGACCGGAAACCACCGATAGCACCTCGGGATCGGCCCTGGTGTCCAGCGTCACCCATCCCAGGGTTGAGGCGCTCATGGTCAGCGCCGTGAGCGAGGTCAAGCAAAGCACGGCGAGCACCACTCTGCCTGTGAGCACGTGAATGCGTTGCGCCAGAGAACCGCGCACGCGCAGCGCCAGCCGCCGCCAGCCGCCCATGCGCCGAAGTAAAAGCACCAAGGCAGAGACGCACAACACGCCCATGGCCAGCGCAATGCCCGCTGCACCCCATCGACCGACATCACCCAGCAGCAGCGAGCGGTGTAAATTCTTGACCCAGCGCGGCAGCGCCGAAGGCTGCCATGCCCCCAGTACCCGCCCGTCCGCAGGGTCCACGTAGGACGCCTGCGGTTGGTCGCCCGCAAAGCTGAACACCACGATGGCCCCCGAGGGAAGGTGACGAATCTCTTCGGCGCCTGGGACGTTCCGCATGACGCGCTCTAGCAGCGTGGCCACGGTCAAATCCTTCGTTGCGGTGGGTGTCTGCCACCCCTGCTGCACCGGGTCGATCGCCAAAACAGCGCCGGTGATGCCGAGCACCACAGCCAGCGTGCCAATACTCAAGCCCAGCCAGCGGTGTATGGCTTTCCAGCTCATTCGAGTCCCTTCATGGGAGCTGCAAGGTCACGGACTGGATGTACTGCTTGCCCGCCTGCTGCTTGCCGGCGCTCGCTTTGGACAGCGGTATGCGGACCTCTGACGGGCTGTCTCGCATGTCTTCTGCCGCGGCATCGATGCGGATTTCATAACCCGCATCGATCAGCGCGTCCGCCAGATCGGCGCTCACTTTGAGGGTGCGTCCCGCACCCACGCTGGCACCCGTGATGCCGTCCAAGCGCTTGGCGTCACCGGCCGAAAGGCGACTCCAGTCAGACAGGTGCTTGTGGTATTTGGCCTTGCCGCCAGCCACCCACAGCGTGCGCACATAAGCGCCTTTTGCATCGGTCACGTACGCCGCCAGGTAAGCGCCGTCGCCGCCGTAGTTCTTGAGCTGGGCGATGAGTGTGATCGGGCGACTGTGTGCCATGGCGGGAAGGGCCAATGCGCAGGCAGTGGCCAAAAGGGTCATAAGCGGTTGGGTCATGGTGATGCTTCTTTAAAAAGGGGTTTACTCGGTCTCGCCGGCGGGTTGGCTTGGTCGGGCCTGCTGCGCGGCAGCTTTGTCATCGCGATCGCGATCGCGACTGCGTTCGGGTGCCTGTCGGTGCTCGCCCTGCTTCATCTTCAAAACCTTCAGGGTTTCCGGGTCGATCTTGGCTTTGAAGGCGCGGCCTTGGGCATCGGTGCCGCGAACTTCGTAGCAGCCGTCGTCGATCTTCAGGCGTTGGATTTGCCAGCCTTGTGCGGCGGCCATCTGCCGAACGGCATCGCGTGACTGCCAGCGATTCAGCGGCGCATCGCAATCCTTATCGGCTGAGGCAGGCAAGGCGGTCAGGCCCAGTGACAGAGCCAACAAGCCTAGGCGCAAAGAGGCGAGGTATTTCATGGGATCCTTCTTAAACTCGGTACGGTCTTGCTACGCATTGAACGGCATGGCCTTTGATTTGCAAGAGGGGCTCTTCTCGAGTTGAGGGCTGTCCAGCATGCGCCTGCATAGCGTCAAGTTTTTGATTTGGATCAAGCATCCGATGGGTATAGCCGCCAGCCCCATAAGTCTGCTTGCGGGTGTCTCCATCGCCAGGGGCCGACACGCTGATCACGCGCTGCTGCAGGGGCAGTAGTTGGTGCCCAGCTTTTCGATCGCTGAAAAGTCACGGCCACCTTTGATGTGAATCAATTGGGTTTTCCTGGCCGTGCCGCAGACTGGGCAGCCGTCATAGCCCGATGGTGAACTGGGCTTGCCCTTCCGTCACAGGCATGACTTCAGAGTCAAGACACGTCCAGACCATGAACCCCACAGCCCCTTTTTTTCACAGCACCATTTTCAAGTGGGGTGCTTTGGCCTTGCTCGTCGCTGCTGTTTTGCTGGGCTTAAACCAGTTGGGCATTTCCGCTTTAGCTTGGGCCAATGCCCAATTGCTCCGAATGGAGTGGCTCTCGTCAGGGGTCAGGTGGCTTGTGCAAGGCATTTTTGGATTGAGCGTGAGCACACCGGTGGGGGCGAGTGTTCATTTCTTTATCTACGATGTCATCAAGATTTTCATCCTCCTGTCGGTGTTGATCTTTTCAATCTCGTACATACAAAGCTACTTTCCACCAGAACGGACACGTGCCATTCTGGGTAAGTTCTCGGGGTTCAAGGGCAGTCTGCTGGGGGCATTGCTGGGGACCATCACGCCGTTTTGCTCTTGTTCTTCGATTCCTCTGTTCATCGGGTTTACGGGGGCTGGCCTGCCTTTGGGTGTGACCTTCTCGTTCCTGATCTCCTCTCCCCTGGTCGACCTGGCTTCGGTGATTTTGCTGGCCAGCATCTTTGATTGGACTGTTGCGATCATGTACGTCACTTTGGGCGTGGCTTTGGCCGTCTTGGGGGGCATGGCCATTGGCCGGGCCAAGATGGAGCGCCACATTGAGGCCTTTGTTTTTGCCGCCCCCGTTCTGGAGACAGAGCAAATCAGCCTGAGCCGACTTGAAAGGGCTGTTTACGCCAAGCAACAGGTGGTGGACATCGTGCGACGTGTCTGGCTGTATGTGTTGCTGGGTGTGGGCATTGGCGCAGGCATCCACAACTGGATTCCTCAGGAATGGGTTGAGGCCACGCTGGGTCAGGGCCATTGGTGGTCGATTCCCATGGCGGTCTTGGTGGGCGTGCCCATGTACGCGGACATCTTTGGTACCTTGCCCATTGCTGAAGCGATGGTGGCACGCGGTGTTGGCTTGGGTACGGCGCTGGCTTTCATGATGTCTGTGACCGCACTGTCGCTGCCCTCGCTCATCTTGCTCAAGCAAGTCGTTCGCCCGCCCCTGTTGGCGCTGTTTTTTGGGATTGTGACGGTGGGCATTGTGTTCATCGGCTATTTCTTCCAATACATCGGCCCGTACATCCTCTTAACCCGTTAAACCTCAAATCAAGGATCCGTCATGGACATCAAAGTGCTTGGAACAGGCTGTGCCAAATGCAAAACCACAGTGGCGCTCATTGAAGAAATTGCCAAAGAAAAAGGGGTCAGCATCAGCTTGAGCAAAGTGGAGGAACTGCGCCAAATTGCCGCTTTCGGCGTCATGAGCACCCCTGGGGTGGTTTTGGATGGCAAAGTGGTTCATGCCGGTGGTGTTCCGTCCCGCAGCAAAGTTGAACAATGGCTGACGGCTTGAATGCAAGTGGCCAACCTTAAAAATCAGGCATGGCATTTGACAGGCGCACGCAACCCCTCGAGTTGGCGAACACCCTGGCGCGGTTTTTTCGCTGCGTCAAGCCGCAGTTGCTTTAGGTGACTGGTGCGCAAATAGCGGATGCTAGTATCTTTTGGAAGCCCCATTCCAAAAAAACTTGACGCCAAAAAATGCAATTCAGCCAATTGATCAAAGCCCGAAAAAGCATCCGTGGCTTTTTGCCCAAAGCCGTGCCACGCAAGCTCATCGATGACATCATTGAAGTCGCCAAGTGGGCGCCCTCTTCCATGAACACACAGCCCTGGCATGTGCATGTCTTGACCGGTGAACCGCTGGACCGGATTCGCCAAGGCAACTCAGACAACATGGTGGCGGGTGTTCCCCCCAAGCGCGATTTCCCGATGAGCGAGGCCTATGAAGGCGTGCACCGCAAGCGCCAAATTGACGTGGCCGTGCAACTCTTTGAAGCCATGGGCATTGCCCGGGACGACAAAGCGCGGCGAACGGATTGGGTCATGCGCGGCTTTCGCCAATTTGATGCACCGGTCTCGCTGGTGCTGACCTATGACAAGTACCTGGAGCCGGCTGCCATCAGCCAGTTCGACCTGGGCGCTTTTTCTCATGCCATTGTGCTGGCAGCGTGGGAGCAAGGCCTGGGGTGTGTCATCAACGGGCAAGGCATCATGCAATCGCACGTGGTGCGCGAGCATGCCGGCATTCCGGATGAGCAAAACATCATGATCTGCATTGCCATGGGCTACCCGGATGACTCCTTTGTGGCCAACAGTGTCAAGTCGGTGCGTGAAGACAATGCCAGTTTTGTCCGCTATGTGGGGTTCAGCGAATCTGAGCCTTCAAATTGAAGCCGGGGGCCGCAAACTTTCCGGTTTGATCACGCGCGTGGCGGGCTTCATGCGTCTCGCCGCTCTGGCCCAATGGCGTGCCAAGAGGCTTTGTCGGGCGCCTAGAGCGCGTTCACAATTTACACTTGGCCGTCTTTTGTGGCGGCTTGTTTTCGCCAACGGGTGGCAAGCTTTTGCCGTGCCGATGCTTGCATGTTGATTTTGTCCAGATCGCCCGCATAGTGCGCAACGACGCGGCGGTCCATCAAGGCAAACCACAGACTTGGCAAATAAGCCGCCGTGATCATGGCGGCGTAGCCTGCAGGCAATTGGGGTGCCGCATCAAAGTGCCTCAGGGCCTGGTAACGCCGTGACGGGTGGGCGTGGTGGTCAGAGTGCCTTTGCAAGTGGTAAAGCACGATGTTGCCAACCAAGTGGTTGCTGTTCCAGGAATGCTCGGGCTCGCAACGCACATAGCGGTTGGCCGAATCCTTTTGACGCAACAGACCGTAGTGCTCAATGTAGTTCACCACCTCCAGCATGGAGGCCGCATAAAGTGCCTGCAAAACAAGAAAGACCAACACGGGCCAGTCCAACCAGGCTAGCAGACCGCCGAAAAAAAAGACAGACAAAGCCCAGGCCTGCAGGTTGTCGTTGTCGATGTGCCAGACAGGCGTGCCTTTTTTGCTGAGTCGTTCTTTTTCCAGTGCCCAGGCTGAGCGCAAGCTGCCCCATACGCTGCGTGGTAAAAATGCCCAAAAGCTCTCGCCCATGCGGGCGCTGGCCGGGTCTTCAGGGGTGGCTACCCGGTTGTGGTGGCCACGGTTGTGTTCCACATAAAAGTGACCGTAAAAGCTGGGGGCCAAAGCGATCTTGGACATCCAGCGGTCCAGTCTTTCCCTTTTGTGGCCCAACTCGTGGGCAGTGCCAATGCCTATGCCGTTGAACGAGCCCACCGACAAGACCAATGCCACATAGGCGTACCAGGGCAAGGCCTGGGTGGTCGCCAACCAGGCGCCAAAAACAGTGCCAGCAAGCTGCAAGGGGACATAAGCCCAGACCAGCTGGCGGTAAAAAACATCTTGCTCGAGTGGTTCGATCGCTGACTCTGGTGGGTTGCTGAAGTCTTCGCCAAACACCAGGTCAAGCAGGGGCATCAGGACGTGGACGAAGGTGGGTGCAAACAGCAGGCACCACCATTGACCGCTCCACAGAAACGCCAGCAGCGAGCCCGTGAATACCAGCGGAATGGCCGGGCTGAACAGCCACAGCCAACGCTTGTCATGCCACGGGGGGCTTGGCGGGGCGGCCAGGGTGCTCATGGCTGAACGCCCAAGCTTTCTCTGGGGAATGTCTTTTGAGATGTGTGGTGCATGAAGTCTTGCCTCTGATGGCTTCATTCTCCGCGATTTGGCACGCCAGGCTTTCGGTGGTGTGGCGAACGGCATCGCCAACCGGGCAGGTTCTAATGCACAGTTGCCAGACTTATATTGAACGACCCACATCGCACGATTTTCCAATTGAACACCCCACACATCAACGCCGACAACTTCAACCGCGAATGCTTTTGCGTCAGCCTGGACGAGCAGGCGCTGGCGCAAACCTTGGCGGACAGCATCGGCAATCCGGCGCTTTTTGAACGGGTGCGTGATCGGCTGCCCTCGCTTTTCTCAGCCCGCCCGGTGGTGTTGTCACAAGCGCAAGTACAACGCATGGCCCGTTTGATATCGGCGCTGGAATCGGTGGTCGCCTTGCCGGCTTACCGCGAAGAAGTGTTGTCCCGATCGGACCCGATTGCACGGCATCCGAGCCGCGCCAAAAGTGTTTTCATGGGTTATGACTTTCATGTCCACGCGGAGGGCGCTGACCACAGCTTTGGGCTGATTGAAGTGAACACGAATGCGGGCGGCGCCTTGCTCAATGCCTTGCTGGCGCGCGCCCAGCGTGCATGCTGCCCGGAGATCGAAGCCATGGTGCCTACCGGCGCGCAAGTCGACGCTCTGGAATCCGCATTTGTAGCGATGTTTCAAAACGAGTGGCGACTGAGCCATCCGGGGCAGCCCCTGCAAACGCTGGCCATTGTGGATGCTTCACCTGAGCAGCAATACCTGTACCCCGAGTTTTTGCTGTTTCAGGGCTTGTTCAGACGCCACGGCATCCAGGCATGGATCGCCGACCCTTCGCAACTCGTCTGGCGCGACCACAGGCTTTGGCTTGACGAGACAGCGATCGATCTGGTTTACAACCGCTTGACCGACTTTGCGCTCAGCGAGCCTGCGCATGCCCATTTGCGTGAAGCCTACTTACAGGACGCGGTGGTGTTGACCCCCCACCCGCAAGCCCATGCCTTGATGGCAGACAAGCGCAACCTGGCCTTGCTGTGCAAGGCCGATACGATGACGGCCATGGGCGTGCCACGGGCGACGCAAGACATATTGCTGCAGGGTATCCCCCAGACCGAGGTGCTGACGCCGTCCAACGCAGCGCACTTTTGGGCGCAACGGAAACATTATTTCTTCAAACCCTTTGCCGGCTATGGCGGTAAGGCGGCCTACCGCGGCGACAAGTTGACCCATCGGGTTTGGGGCGAAATCCTGGCCGGTGGCTACATCGCCCAAGCCTGGGTGGCCCCGGGTGAGCGAACCATCTCACCTGGCGATTCAGGACAAATCCTCAAATTCGATGTGCGCAATTACGTCTACGACGGTCATGTCCAATCGCTTGCAGCGCGTTTGTACCAAGGGCAAACCACCAACTTCAGAACGCCCGGCGGGGGATTCGCACCGGTTTATATCGGTGCCTAAGTGAGGGAAGATGCGTTCCTGCCGGGCGGCACGCTGAACGCCGTCCCCGTACAAACCCGCTCAAGATTTGCCGTAAAAAGAGCTAAAAAGAAAGGTTATTTGCTTATCGGCAATCACAAAATGGCATAAAAGCCATCGAAAGGCAGAGATGAGCTCTTTGGAGTTTGATTACATCGTGGTCGGCGCTGGGTCGGCCGGTTGTGTGCTGGCGGCCCGTCTGAGTGAAGACCCTTCGGTGCACGTGGCCCTGCTCGAGGCCGGGCCACCGGACACCAGCCCGCTCATCCACTGTCCCGCGGGCATTGCGGCCATGCCCTTGCTCAACAGTGTTTCGCAGTCGCTCGAAACCGTGCCGCAAGTGGGCCTTTTGGGGCGCAAAGGCTACCAGCCCAGAGGGCGCACCCTGGGCGGCTCCAGTTCGACCAATGCCATGATCTATGTACGGGGTCAGCCGGCAGACTACGATCACTGGGCGGCCATGGGCAACCCGGGCTGGGCCTGGGCGGATGTGCTGCCCTACTTTCGCAAGGCCGAACACAACGAACGCTTGCGCGATGACTGGCATGGCCAGAACGGCCCGCTCAATGTGGCCGATTTGCAAAGTCCCAATGTGTTTTCAAAACGATTTGTGGAAGCCGGTGTGCAAGCGGGTTTTGCACACAACCCCGACTTCAATGGGGCTGGGCAAGAAGGCGTTGGGCTCTACCAGGTCACACACAAAAACGGTGAGCGTTTCAGCGCCGCCAAGGCCTACCTCACGCCCAACCTCCAGCGCCCCAATTTGCAGGTGATGACGGGTGTGACTGCGCAGCGCGTCTTGTTGCAAAGCGGCGCGGCCCGGCAGGTGCAAGTTTTGCAAGCTGGCAAGACACTGGCTTTGACGGCACGGCGCGAGATCATCCTGAGTGCCGGGGCTTTTCAGTCACCCGCCTTGCTGATGCGATCGGGCATTGGTCCGGGCGCTCACCTGCAGGCGATGGGCATTGCCACGCAATGCGATTTGCCTGGCGTGGGTGAAAACCTGCACGACCACCCTGATGTGGTGCTGGTGGCCGATGTGCCCAGCACCGAATTGTTTGGTGTGTCCGCCCTGGGTGGCTTGAAATTACTGCAGGGCGTGTGGCACTGGCGGCAGCATCGCAAGGGCATGCTGACCACCAATTTTGCGGAGGCTGGGGGGTTCTTGAGGAGCGCACCTGACCTCACCCAGGCCGACATTCAACTGCATTTTGTGGTGGCCAAACTGGTCAATCATGGTCGCACACCGTCCTGGGGCCACGGCTATTCCCTGCATGTGTGCTTGCTTCAGCCACAAAGTCGGGGCAAGGTGCGCCTGGCCAGCACCGATGCCAACGTGCCGCCGCTGATTGACCCGAAGTTTTTGACCCATGCCAATGACATGGTTCACATGCTGGCGGGCGTTCGCCATGCAAGGCGCATCATGGCGTCGCCTGCCCTCAGTGCACATGGCTGCGAAGTGGCCAGCTCAGCCGGGGCGCAGACCGATGCCCAGCCGACGCAATGGATTCGCCGTAACGCCGACACCATTTACCACCCGGTGGGCACCTGCCGCATGGGGCAAGACGCCATGGCGGTGGTGGATGCGCAGTTGCGCGTGCGTGGTGTGCAGGGCCTGCGCGTGGTGGACGCCTCGGTCATGCCCCGCATCGTCAGTGGCAACACCAACGCACCAACCATCATGCTGGCCGAGAAAGCGGCCGACTTGATCCGTACGCAAGCCTCAGACCGTTGACACAGAGCCCGGTTTGCAGAGCCCTCGGGCGCTTGCATCGGCTATTCACACAAGGGCTCGGCAGCTGGGCGCGCCGCTCAGCCATGTCGTGCACGCCAGGGCGGTGACCCGCCTTGATCTGTGTTGTGGATCCTATAACAGCTATTTGTATAGACAGCAAGATGGTGTAATTCCCCGTGCTTTTCGGGTTGCAAACGCTATCATCCGCGGGGTTGTTGAGAATTTTGGGAGAGATGTTGTCTCCTGGGCTTGGCAGCTTTTTTCTCATTGTCCAATTTTGTATAGACAGCAAAAACAGAATTTTGACGATGCTTTTGCACCCGCCTTTGAGCGCCGCCGTTGGCTGCTGAAGGTGTGGGCTTGTTCAACACACAGGAGTTCATTCATGCGCAAGTCAAACGTCAAACTGGCATCGCTGATGCTGGCCGGTGCCCTCACCGCCACATTGGCATTCCAGGCACAAGCCCAAGAGGTCAAGCTGGCCTTGGGCATGTCGGGCTGGACGGGTTTTGCCCCCCTGACCCTGGCCGACAAGGCCGGTCTGTTCAAGAAACACGGGCTGCAGGTCGATCTGAAGATGATTCCCCAGAAAGACCGTCACCTGGCCCTGGCCTCCAATGCGATCCAGTGCGCTGCTACAACCGTGGAAACCCATGTCGCCTGGAACACCAATGGCGTGCCGATTGTGCAGATCTTCCAGCTGGATAAATCCTTTGGCGCAGACGGCATCGCTGTGCGCGGAAACATCAACAACTTTGCCGATCTCAAGGGCAAGACCATTGGCGTGGACGCACCAGGCACCGCACCCTTCTTTGGCTTGGCCTGGATGTTGAGCAAAAACGGCATGAGCATGAAGGACGTCAAGATCACCACGCTGTCACCACAGGCCGCAGCCCAATCGTTTGTGGCAGGTCAAATTGATGCGGCCATGACCTACGAGCCCTATCTGTCCACCGTGCGCAGCAACCCGCAAGCAGGCAAAATTTTGGCCACCACGCTGGACTACCCGATGGTCATGGACACCGTGGGCTGCTCGCCCGAATGGCTCAAGGCCAACCCCAAGGCCGCACAAGGTTTGGCCAATGCGTATTTTGATGCGCTGGAGCTGATCAAGACCGATGCTGCCAAGTCAAACGAAATCATGGGTGCAGCGGTCAAGCAAACCGGCGAGGCCTTTGCCAAGTCGTCGGCTTTTTTGCGTTGGCAAGACAAAGCGGCGAACCAGAAGTTTTTTGCTGGCGAACTGCAAGCCTTCATGAAGGACGCTTCGGTCATCTTGCTGGAAGCTGGCGTGATCCGCAAAGCACCCGCCGATTTCGCGGTCATGCTTGACACCAGCTTCATCAAGTAAACCGATGACAAGCGCGCATTCGACTTCGGGCCCTGGCAAGGCATTGCAGCCGCGTCGTCGGGCACTGGCTCCCCTGGAGCCGGTGCGTGCGCAGTCGCGGTGGCTGTTGGGCATTGGCTTTTTCATTTTGTTTTTTGGCGTCTGGGCGTTCTTCACGCTGGGGGGGTACGTCTCGCCCACCTTTTTGGCCAGCCCGGTGACCATGGTGCAAGAGGCCGGGCTCTTGTTCACCGAGTTCAACTTCAGCCACGACATCGCCATGACGATCTGGCGTGTGCTGGCGGGGTTCATTTTGGCCAGCCTCGTCGCGGTGCCTCTGGGCATCGCCATGGGGGCGCACAAAGGGGTCGAGGCTTTCCTCGAACCCTTCGTGTCTTTTTGCCGCTATCTGCCTGCCTCGGCCTTCATTCCCTTGCTGATTTTGTGGGCCGGCATTGGCGAGTTGCAAAAGGTGTTGGTGATCTTCATCGGTTCGGTTTTCCAGATCGTGTTGATGGTGGCCGTCTGCGTGGGCGCGGCCCGACGTGATCTGGTCGAAGCGGCTTACACCCTGGGTGCCCAACCCGCGGGCATTGTCAAGCGCGTGCTCATTCCGGGCGCAGCCCCGGAGATTGCCGAAATCTTGCGGCTGGTATTGGGCTGGGCCTGGACCTATGTGATCGTGGCCGAATTGATCGGCTCATCGTCGGGCATTGGCCACATGATCACCGACAGCCAGGCCTTGCTGAACACCGGCCAGATCATCTTTGGCATCATCGTGATCGGCCTGATTGGCCTGGTTTCTGACCTGGCCTTCAAGGCCCTCAACCGCCGCCTGTTTGTTTGGAGTTCTCTGTGAGCAGCCAACTGTCCATTCAAGGCGTTTCGCGCGTCTTCACGTCACCCAAAGGGATCGCAACACAAGCCCTGACGCCGGTGAATTTTGAAGTGCGTGAAAACGATTTCGTCACGATCCTGGGGCCGTCGGGGTGCGGCAAGTCCACCTTGCTGCGCATCGTGGCGGGGCTGGACCAGCCCACCACAGGCCAGGTCTTGCTGGACGGCGCCAAAGTGCAAGGCCCGGGTGCGGATCGGGGCATGGTGTTCCAAAGTTACACCCTGTTTCCCTGGCTCACGATTGAGCAGAACATCCGTTTTGGTCTGCGTGAGCGTGGCATGCCCGAGCACGCGCAAAAAGAGCGCGCCGATTACTTCATCGCCAAAGTCGGACTGCGTGGCTTTGAGCAGCACTTCCCCAAGCAGTTGTCTGGCGGCATGCAGCAACGCACGGCGATTGCGCGGGCGCTTGCCAATGACCCCAAAATCTTGCTGCTCGACGAACCCTTTGGGGCGCTGGACAACCAGACCCGCGTGTTGATGCAAGAGTTGCTTTTGGGCATCTGGGAGTCGGCGCAAAAAACGGTGCTGTTCGTCACGCACGACATCGACGAGGCCATCTTCATGGCCAACCGTGTGGCCGTGTTCAGCGCGCGCCCCGGTCGCATTAAAACCGAGCTGGCCGTGGACTTTCCACACCCCCGGCATTACACGATCAAGACCTCACCCGAATTCATGGCCCTGAAGGCGCAATTGACCGAAGAAATCCGCGCCGAAGCCATGGCGTCGGATCGCCACTGATGGTGATGACACGCTCTACTTTGCCGGTCGCTGCGGCTAAAACCCGAGTGGGCAAGGTGGCGCGTTTGGCAACGGGTGACGTGGCCTTGTTCCAGCAGGTCAAGGACCACATCGCCGGCAAGATCCAGGATGGGTTTTGGCGAGCTGGAGAGCGCTTGCCCACCGAGCACGAATTGGTGGCCCAATTTGGCATCTCTCGCATGACGGTCAACCGGGCCTTGCGTGAACTGGTGGCGCAAGGGCGCATCGTGCGTGTGGCAGGTGTCGGCAGTTTTGTGGCCGAAAAAAAACCACAATCCACCTTGCTGCAGATCGTCAACCTGGCGGTTGAAATTCGCCAACGCGGCCACGACTACGCTTGCACCATGCTGGTGGTTGAGCGTGTCTCTGCCACCCTTGAGGTGGCGGCCGCTCTGGCGGTGCGCACCGGCGAGTCGGTGTTCCATTCGGTGTGCGTGCACCTTGAAGACGGCTTGCCCATTCAACTCGAAGACCGCTTCGTGAACCCGAATGTGGTGCCTGATTTTGCGCAACAAGACTTCAGTCAACAGCAACCCTCCGAGTTTTTGGTGCGCACCGTGCCTTTTGATGAAATTGAACATGTGGTGGACGCCGTTTTGCCCACTGCCGAGCAGGCCGTGCGCCTGCAGATGGACCCGGCCGAACCCTGCTTGTTGCTGACCCGCCGCACCTGGACAAAGGGAGTCCCAGTCACGCTGGTGCGTTGCTTGCACCCGGCCAGCCGCTACCGCTTGGGCAGCCGCTACAGCGCCAGTGGCAACCCGGTGGCCACTTGAATCCAGCGCAACTTTCACCCAGCCATTTTTGAATTGCCGACCCTTGATATGCCCGATACCACTTTGAAACTCGTGCCCGGCCAGGTGAGCTTGGCCGACTGGTGCGCCATTTACCGGGGGGCCACACCCAAACTCGACGCGGCTTGCGCGGCGGCCGTACAAGCCAGTGCCGATGCCGTGGCCCGCATCGTGGCCAAGGGCGAGCCGGTGTACGGCATCAACACCGGGTTTGGCAAATTGGCCAGTGTGCGCATCCCCGCAGACGAACTGGAAACCCTGCAGCGCAACATCGTGCTGTCGCATGCCGCTGGCGTGGGTGAGGCCACGCCGGTGCCCATCACCCGCCTGATGATGGCCCTGAAAATAGCCAGCCTGGCACAAGGCGCATCGGGCATTCGCCCGGCCACCTTGGCTTTGCTGGAGGCGATGTTGGCGCGGGGCATCATCCCTACGGTGCCAGGCCAAGGCTCTGTGGGGGCGTCGGGTGATTTGGCACCCTTGGCCCACATGACCGCGGTGATGATCGGTGTTGGCGATGCCGACACCCCTGCGGGCCGCCTGCCTGCCCTGCAGGCGCTGGCCAGTGTGGGCCTGGCGCCTGTGACCCTGGGCCCCAAGGAAGGCTTGGCCTTGCTCAACGGCACGCAGTTTTCGACCGCTCATGCGTTGGCGGGTTTGTTTGAAGCCGAGCGCCTGTTCCAGTCGGCCATGCTCACCGGTGCCTTGTCGACCGATGCGGCCAAGGGGTCGGATGCACCCTTTGACGCCCGCATCCATCGCTTGCGCAAGCATCGCGGCCAGATCGTCACCGCAGAGGCGTTGCGCCAATTGCTGAGTGGCAGCGGCATTCGCGCTTCGCACCTGCAAGGCGACGAGCGGGTGCAAGATCCTTATTGCCTGCGTTGCCAGCCCCAAGTCATGGGGGCCTGCTTCGATGTGTTGCACAACGCCGCCCAGTTGCTGGAGACCGAGGCCAACGGGGTGTCGGACAACCCGCTGATTTTCAGTGACACCGATGAGGCCTTGTCGGGGGGCAACTTCCACGCCGAGCCAGTGGCCTTTGCCGCCGACATGATTGCCATGGCCATTTGCGAAATCGGCTCTTTGGCCGAACGCCGCATTGCCATGCTGGTGGACCCTGCGCTGTCGGGTTTGCCCGCTTTTCTCACACCCAAGCCGGGCCTGAATTCAGGCTTCATGATCCCGCAGGTCACGGCCGCTGCACTGGTGTCCGAGAACAAGCAACGCGCTTACCCCGCCAGTGTCGACTCGATCCCCACATCGGCCAACCAGGAAGACCACGTGTCGATGGCCGCGCATGGCGCTCGTCGTCTGCTGCCGATGGCAGACAACGCCATGGCCGTGATTGGCATCGAGTGGCTGGCCGCAGCCCAGGGCTGCGACTTTCATGCGCCGTTGCAGACCAGTTCGCCTTTGGCCGCAGCTGTGGCTTTGTTGCGTGCGCACGTGGCGCACCTGGACGAAGACCGCCACATTCAGCCCGACATGCAAGCGGCCATTGGCATGGTGCGCAGCGGCGCCTTGCTGCAGACCTGCACCGGCATCAGCTTGCCTGGCTTGCGCTGAATCCGCCGACCCATAATTCACTTCATGTTCACCCCCAAGGACGCCACCATGAGCACTCTGAACGACCCCCGCCTGGACCCGACCCGTGTGGTGCGCGCACCGCGCGGCACGCAACTGACCTGCAAGAACTGGGTCACCGAAGCCGCCTACCGCATGGTGCAAAACAACCTCGACCCTGAGGTGGCCGAGAACCCGACACACCTGGTGGTGTACGGCGGCATTGGCCGTGCAGCCCGCGATTGGGCCTGCTTTGACCAGATTCTGGCGTCACTGAAAGATCTGAACGAAGACGAGTCTTTGCTGATCCAGTCGGGCAAGCCGGTGGGGGTCTTCAAAACGCACGCCAATGCGCCCCGCGTGCTGATTGCCAACTCCAACCTGGTGCCCAAGTGGGCCAACTGGGAGCACTTCAATGAACTCGACCGCAAGGGCTTGTTCATGTATGGGCAGATGACGGCGGGCTCGTGGATATACATCGGTAGCCAGGGCATCGTGCAGGGCACATTCGAGACCTTTGTGGAGGCCGGCCGCCAGCACTACAACAACGACTGGGCAGGCCGCTGGATTTTGACCTCGGGCCTCGGTGGCATGGGCGGTGCACAACCCCTGGCCGCCACGCTGGCGGGCGCCTGCTCGCTCAACATCGAATGCCAGCAAAGCAGCATTGATTTCCGTTTGCGCACACGCTACGTCGACAAGCAGGCCAAAGACATCGACGAAGCATTGGCCATGATCGCGCACCACACTGCGGCCAAAGAAGCGGTCTCGATTGCCTTGCTGGGCAACGCCGCTGACATCCTGCCCGAGCTGGTGCGGCGCGTCAAAGCCGGTAGCATTCGCCCCGACCTGGTGACCGACCAGACTTCTGCGCACGACCTGATCAATGGTTACCTGCCGTCCGGCTGGACGGTGGCGCAATGGAAAAACGCGCAACGCGAGCCCGCGCAGCACGCAGCCCTGACCGCAGCCGCGGCACAGGGTTGCGCCACGCAGGTGCAAGCCATGCTGGACTTTCAGGCCATGGGCATACCCACGGTCGACTATGGCAACAACATCCGGCAGGTGGCCTTTGACCATGGCGTGAAGAATGCGTTTGACTTTCCGGGTTTTGTGCCCGCCTACATTCGCCCCATGTTCTGCGAAGGCAAGGGGCCGTTCCGCTGGGTGGCTTTGTCGGGTGATCCTGAGGACATTTACAAAACCGATGCCAAGATCAAGGAGCTGTTCCCGGACAACAAGCACACGCACCGGTGGCTGGACATGGCGCGCGAGCGCATCAGCTTTCAGGGTTTGCCGGCGCGCATTTGCTGGCTGGGTTTGGGTGAGCGGCACCTGGCCGGTCTGGCTTTCAATGAAATGGTGCGCACGGGCGAATTGAAAGCGCCGATCGTCATCGGGCGTGACCACCTGGACACCGGCTCAGTGGCCAGCCCCAACCGCGAAACCGAAGCCATGAAAGACGGCACCGATGCGGTCAGCGATTGGCCGCTGCTCAACGCCTTGCTGAACACGGCCGGCGGTGCCAGCTGGGTCAGTCTGCACCACGGCGGTGGTGTGGGCATGGGCTATTCGCAACATGCGGGCATGGTCATCGTGGCCGATGGCAGCGATGCCGCCGCTGAGCGCCTGGCGCGCGTGCTGGTCAACGACAGCGGCTCGGGCGTGATGCGCCACGCCGATGCCGGGTATGAACTGGCCGTGGCCACCGCCAAAAAACAGGGTTTGAAGCTGCCCATGGTGAAGTGACTGCGGCGATGCCCCGATAGATGGTTTTTTTGTGGATCTTTTGAAACCATGACACTGAACCGATTTCATCTGCCGGACCTGCCGGCGACACCTTGGAAAAACGGGGGGGGCGTCACGCGCGAGATCGCTTGTGTTCCGGTGGGCTCGGGCATGGCCGATTTCGACTGGCGGGTAAGTGTCGCGCAGATTGCCAGCGATGGCCCGTTTTCAATTTTTCCTGGGGTCGACCGGGTCATCACTTTGCTAGAGGGCGGCGGGGTTCATTTGCAGAGCGAAGACGGTCAAATTGAGCACCGCCTTGAGACCCCGTTGGCACCCTTTGCCTTTGCGGGAGAGGCCCCTGTTCATGCCCGCTTGCTGGCCGGTGATTGTTTCGATTTCAACAGCATGACCCGGCGTGCGGTGTGCCGCGCCAGCGTGCAGATCGTTCGGGCGCAAACCGAATGGCCCAGTTGCACCCAGGGCTTGTTCATGTCGGTGCAAGGGCATTGGCTGCTCGAAGGCCAAAGCCCTGAACCTCTGATGCCGCAACAAGGGCTGTGGTGGTGCGATGCCGCGCTGGCCTGGCGCCTGGTGCCGCAAGATCCCGACGCAGCGCTTTTGGCCTTGACCCTTCATTACCATTGACCATGACCTCTTCGTTTTCTGCCCCAACCTGGCCCAGTGCCGATGGTGTTTGGCACCACTTGCATTTGGCCCCCGAGGCCTTGGGTGCGGGCGCTGACGCAGTCCCCGATGCGGCCCTGGTGGTGGATCAGGGCGTGCTGGTCTGGGTCGGCCCACACGCCGAGCTGCCAGGGGCGTATCGGTCATTCAAGCGGCACGACGCAAAGGGTGCTGTGGTGACGCCAGGCCTGGTCGATTGCCACACGCACCTGGTTTATGGCGGGCTGCGTGCCAACGAATTCGCCATGCGCCTGGCGGGCGCAAGTTACGAGGAGGTGGCCCGCGCCGGTGGGGGCATCGTGTCCACCGTCAAGGCCACACGGCAGGCCAGCGAAGACGAATTGTTTGAAGCCGCAGTCCCTCGCATGATGGCTTTGCTGGCCGAGGGTGTGTGCGCCATCGAGATCAAATCTGGCTATGGCTTGAGCCTGGCACACGAACGCAAACAACTGCGCGTGGCCAGGCGCCTGGGGGAAGTTTTTGGGGTCACGGTGCGCACCAGTTTTTTGGGTGCACACGCCTTGCCACCCGAATACGCAGGGCGCAGCGCCGAGTACATCGACTTGGTCTGCTACGAGATGATGCCGGCCCTGGCTGCCGAGGGCCTGGTGGATGCCGTGGATGTTTTTTGTGAAAGCATCGGCTTCACACTGGCTGAAACGCAAAAAGTATTTGAGGCCGCCAAAGCGCTGGGCTTGCCTGTGAAGTTGCATGCCGAGCAATTGTCGGACATGGGGGGATCGGCCCTGGCCGCACGTTATGCCGCCTTGTCGTGTGACCACATCGAGCATTTGAGTGCCCAGGGCATTGCCGCCATGCGGCAGTCCGGCACGGTTGCCGTGCTCTTGCCCGGTGCTTACTTCACCTTGCGCGACACCCATTTGCCACCGATTGCGGCGCTGCGTGAGGCCGGCGTGCCCATGGCGGTGTCCACCGACCACAACCCCGGCACCTCGCCCGCCCTGAGCTTGTTGCTGATGATCAATATGGCCTGCACCTTGTTTCGCCTTACCGTGCCCGAGGCGCTGGCGGGCGTGACCCGCCATGCGGCCCAGGCGCTGGGTTTGCAGGCCACACATGGGCAGATCCATGTGGGGGTGCCGGCCAACTTTGTGCTCTGGCCAGTGGGGGATGTGTCTGAACTGGCTTATTGGTTGGGCCAGCGCCCCGCATGCAGTGTGGTGCGCCAGGGGCGTCTGGCCGTTGACGGCATGGCGCTGTCCAGTCAGTTGGCGTGAACATTCCCATGACGATATTTATGCTCGCCCACACTTTTGCAAGTCATCCATCCTGGCAACACACACCATGAACTTTCAAACGACCGAGCCACCTTTTCGTTTTCGCCAAGGCACAAGGCCCTTGCTGATTTCCATGCCGCATGTGGGCACGCATGTGCCGCCTGCGCTGGCAGCACGCCTGACCGACGAAGGTCGGCGCGTTCCCGATACCGACTGGCACCTGGAACGTCTGTACGACTTTGCCGATGCCTTGGGGGCTTCGGTGCTGGTGGCCACGCATTCGCGTTTTGTGATCGACCTGAACCGCCCGCCGGACGGAGCGAGTCTGTATCCCGGGCAAAGTGTGACCGGCCTGTGCCCAGTGGATTTGTTTGACGACCAGCCGCTGTACCGGGACCTGGCTGAACAACCGGATGAAGCAGAGATTGCCCAGCGCCGCGAAGCCATCTGGCAGCCCTACCATGCGCAACTGGCGCTTGAGCTGGCACGCATCCGGTCCGAGCACGGCGCGGCGGCCTTGTGGGATGCACATTCGATTCGCTCGGTGGTGCCGCGTTTTTTCGAGGGCACCCTGCCCGAGCTGAATCTGGGCACCGCCAATGGGGCCAGCTGCAGCCCGGTCTTGGCCGAGCACTTGCTGGCCATTGGCAAACAAGCCGCCCCCTACACCGCCGTGCTGAATGGCCGTTTTAAAGGCGGGCACATCACCCGCCAATATGGCAAGCCCGAGCAGGGCATCCATGCAGTGCAACTGGAAATGACCCAATGCACGTACATGCAGGAACACTGGCCGTTTGATTACCTGCCTGAAGTCGCAGCGGGCGTGCAACCGCATGTGCGGCGCATGCTGGAGGCGGTGCTGGCGTTTGTGGAAGCTGCAGCGGTCAAGGCTTGATGCGCGCAAGCGCAGCTAAGGCCTGATGTGGCAAATGAAGATGTCGGACCCGAGGACGATTTGTCCGTGGTCACCACGACTCAGATGCCGGCGCCCCGTCGGGGCGATGTGGCAAAGCGAAGCGCCTCTGAGCCCTGGCGGGGCGCCGGCAGCTGAGTCTGCCTCAGGCATGTGCGACCGACCCAGCAAAAGCTCACTTCTTCTTGGCCACCACCCGCACCATCTCCAGGCACTGTTTGGCGTAACCCCACTCGTTGTCGTACCAAGCGACGATCTTGACGAAGCTTTTGTCGAGGGCAATGCCGGCGGTGGCATCGAACACGCTGGCGCAGGATTCGCCACGGAAATCGGTGGAGACCACTTTCTCGTCGGTGTAGCCCAGCACGCCTTTCAAGGCGCCTTCGCTTTGCGCTTTCATTTCGGCGCAAATTTCGGCGTAGCTGGCTTCGTTGTTGAGCTCCACGGTCAGGTCAATCACGGACACGTCTGAGGTGGGCACGCGAAAGGCCATGCCGGTGATCTTGCCCTTGATCTCTGGGATCACCACGCCCACCGCCTTGGCCGCGCCGGTGCTGCTGGGGATGATGTTTTCCAAAATCCCTCGGCCACCGCGCCAGTCTTTGCGGGACGACCCGTCCACGGTCATCTGGCTGGCGGTGGCGGCGTGCACGGTGGTCATCAGGCCGCGCTTGATGCCCCATTTGTCGTTCAGCACCTTCACCACGGGAGCCAGGCAGTTGGTGGTGCAGCTGGCGTTCGAAACGATGGTCTCGCCCGCGTATTTCTTATGGTTCACGCCGTAAACAAACATGGGGATGCTGTCTTTGGAAGGCGCCGAGATCACCACCTTTTTGGCACCTGCGGCGATGTGCATCTGGCTGGTGGGCTCGGTCAGGTAGTGGCCTGTGCATTCGAGCACGATGTCCACGCCCATGGCGCCCCACTGCAAGTTGTGCGCATCGCGCTCGTGCGAGAGCTTGATCTTCTTGCCGTTCACGATCAGGGTGTCTTCGGTGAAGTCCACCGTGCCGTCAAATCGGCCGTGCACGCTGTCGTACTTGAGCATGTAGGCCAGGTAGTCAGCGGGCTTGGGGTCGTTGATGCCCATGATCTGGATGTCGGTGAAGCCGTGTTTAAGGGCAGCACGCAAGGCCAGGCGGCCGATGCGGCCGAATCCGTTGATGCCAAGCTTGATGGTCATGGAGAATGCCTTGGGGAAAAGTTACAAAACGGTTACGTAACCGGTTTTTAAATCAAGACCCTTGCATGGACCTGATCCCTGAGCGTGGTTTCGGCACCCACGGGCACCGAAACCTTTCAGCCGGTTGTGCCTTGTCAGGCCTTGAGCAGTGCAGCGTGGACCGTGTCGGCCACGTTTTCGGCGGTGAAACCAAAGTGCTTGAACAAAACAGGGGCCGGGGCCGATTCGCCGTAGGTGTCGATGCCGACCACCGCGGCGCAGCCGTATTTCCACCAACCGTCGGTAGAACCCATCTCGACCGCCACGCGGGGAATGCCCGCGGGCAGCACGCTTTGCTTGTACTCGGTGTCCTGGCGGTCAAACACGTTGGTGCTGGGCATGGAGACCACGCGCACACCGATTTTGCGTGCGGCCAGCAGCTTTTGCGCGGCCAGGGCCAGTTGCACTTCAGAGCCGGTGGCGATGATCACGCCATGGGTCTTCTTCATGCCCACGCTCTCAGGCTCGGACAGCACATAGGCGCCACGGCTGATGTCGCCCAGATCGCTTTTAGGTGAGTAGGCCAGGTTCTGCCGGCTCAGCAACAGGGCCGAAGGCCGGTGCGCGTTTTGCAGGGCCACGGCCCAGGCCACGGTGGTTTCGGCGGTGTCGGCGGGGCGCCACACGTCCAGGCCGGGAATCAGGCGCAGGCTGGCGGCGTGTTCGATCGACTGGTGGGTCGGACCGTCTTCGCCCAGACCGATGGAGTCATGGGTGAACACATGGATGATGCGTTGCTTCATCAGCGCGGCCATGCGGATGGCGTTGCGCGAATAGTCGCTGAAGGTCAGGAAAGTGCCGCCGTAAGGGATGTAGCCGCCGTGCAGGGCCAAGCCATTCATGATGGCGGCCATGCCGAATTCGCGCACGCCGTAGTTGATGTGGCGACCGATCTGGCCTTCAGCCGTCTTCACCACATCACCGGCCAGGTCCACGCGGAAAGCGGGGGTGCTCTTGGTGTTGGTCAGGTTCGAGCCCGTCAGGTCGGCCGAGCCGCCCAGCATTTCGGGCAGGGCGGCGGTGAAGGCTTCGAGTGCCAGCTGGCTGGCCTTGCGGCTGGCCACGGTCTCGCCTTGGGTGTGGGCCGCAACGACGGCGTCAAACGCCACCTGGTTGAAGTTCTTCGGCAGATCGCCCTTCATGCGGCGCACAAACTCTTTGGCTTGGGCCGGAAATGCGGCTTTGTAAGCGGCAAAGGCGGTGTTCCACTGGGCTTCGCGGGCGGTCCCTGCCGCCTTGGCGTCCCAGTCGGCGTAAACCGCTTTGGGGATCTTGAAGGGCTCTGCTGTCCAGCCTAGGGCTTCGCGTGTCAGCTTGATTTCTTCTGCGCCCAGAGGCTCGCCGTGTGCCTTGGAGGTGCCCGCGCGGTTCGGCGAGCCTTTGCCGATGGCGGTCTTGCAGACGATCAAGGTCGGCTTGTCGGCGCTCAGCTTGGCGCTGGCAATGGCCTTGGACACCGCGCTGGCGTCATGGCCGTCCACGGCATCGATCACGTGCCAGCCGTAAGCGGCAAAGCGCTGCGGCGTGTTGTCGATGAACCAGGGGGCCACCTGGCCGTCGATCGAGATGCCGTTGTCGTCGTACAGAGCGATCAGCTTGTTCAGCTTCCAGGCGCCGGCCAATGCGCAGGCTTCGTGGCTGATGCCCTCCATCAGGCAGCCGTCACCCAGGAACACATAGGTGTGGTGGTTGACGATGGTGTGGCCGGCCTGGTTGAACTCGGCAGCCAGCATCTTCTCGGCCAAGGCCATGCCCACGGCATTGGTGACGCCCTGACCCAGTGGGCCGGTGGTGGTTTCCACGCCGGGGGTCACGCCCACTTCGGGGTGACCGGCGGTTTTGCTGTGCAGGGTGCGGAAGTTTTTGAGTTCTTCGATCGGCAGCTTGTAGCCGGTCAGGTGCAGCACCGAATAGATCAGCATGGAGCCGTGGCCGTTCGACAGCACAAAGCGGTCACGGTTGGCCCAGTGTGGGTTTTTCGGGTTGTGCTGCAGGTGGTCGCCCCACAATGCCACCGCCATGTCGGCCATGCCCATGGGGGCGCCCGGGTGACCCGAGTTGGCTTGTTGAACAGCGTCCATTGCAAGGGCGCGGATGGCGTTTGCCATTTGTTGTTGATTGGCCATGGGGGTCAGCTTTCGGGAAAGTATTCTGGAAAACCCGTGATTTTAGCGGTTGTCTGCCCGACGCCAACGACTGGGAGCCCATCACACAGGGCTTGCGCACGGAGAGTTTGACGGCGTCCCTCAAGGTGTTGCCGCTTGTGCCCAGGGGGCGGCAATGGCCCACGCGGTGGGCTGTTGGGTGGGCTGGCCTTGGACTTGAATCAGGCTTCAGGCCGTGCTTCTTTTTGTTGGCGGGCCAGCACATGGCGGCGCATGGCCACCGCGGGCGCGTCGGCAGCCACTGAAAATTCGTACAAATATTCGGCCGGAGTGCTGGCGAGGGCTTGTTCTTGCAGGGCCAGGCCGTCCACATCTTCCTGAAAAGCCACGAACAACTGCTGGTGCATGAAGTGCGTGGTGGCCGTATCGCCTTGCGCAAAATCGCGCCCATGCACGATGAAATAATGTGTACGGGTGGCTGTCTCGGGGGTGGGCATGTGCGCGGTGCGGATGCGAAAGTGCGGGCGTTCGTCTTCTGGCAAATGACAATCGTAAAAAGTCACCGACACCTCGTGCAGCCCCAAACTGCGGAACTCGGAGCGCACGATGCGGGCAGCTTGGTTCTGGCCCGTCAGCCCGGTGGGAATGCCCCACACGGGGGGCAAGGTGGTGGGCACCACCTTGCGCAGCAAGGCAAATTGACCCTCGCCGAGCTCGCTTTCAAAAGCGGCTTTGGCGTAGTCGGGCGTGCCAAAGCTCTTGGCGTGCAAAAAACTCAAATGGGTCAGGTCCAGCAGGTTTTCGTGCAGGCGCACGTAATTGGCTTGCAAACCCAAATAGCCTTGCGAGCGCTCCCACTGTGCGTCTTCCATCCAGTCTTGCGCGGGCAGTTTGCTCAGGTCGGCCTGCTCGGCATCGCCCATCCAAATCCAGACCACGGCACCGCGCTCATGGGTTCGGTAGGCTTTGATGCCCATGTTTTTCGGGCAAGTGGCTTGAGAAGGCACCTCGATGCAGTCGCCCTCGGTGTTGAACCGCAGGCCGTGGTAGCCGCAGACGATGGTGTCCTGCTCCAGCGAGCCGGCTGACAGGGGCATGGAGCGGTGCGGGCAACGGTCTTCTAGGGCCACAACGCGCCCATCGGCCGAGCGGAAAAAAACCAGGCGCCTGCCCAGCAGGGTGCGGGCCAGCAATTGCTGTTGGATCTCTTCGCCAAAAGCCGCGACATACCAGTCGTTCATGATGAACGGGGTGTGCCGGTCGGCCAGCCGAAGTGCCGCATTTTGCGCGGCAACGATGACCGTTTGAGCAGGGCGTGTCATGGGCGAGTCTCCTTTTTCAACAGGTGGGACGGATGCCTTGGGCGGGCATGGCTGATCGAGTTTATGGCTTCGGGCTGGGCTTTTTGTGTCTCAGGAGCGCCTTAAGCGTGGCAACATTCGGGGATGACCCCTCGTTTTCATCCCCCAGCCACAGGCCATGACTTGAGCACAGCCCCTCTGGCCCAGGCCATGCTGCTGGCCGCTGGCCGTGGCGAGCGCATGCGCCCCTTGACCGATGCCCTGCCCAAACCCTTGCTGGCCGTGCGCGGTCAGCCCTTGATGGCGTGGCCCATGCAGGCGCTGGCCCGAGGGGGCTTCACCCGGCAGCTGATCAACACCGCCTGGCTGGGCGAAAAAATTTCGGCTCACTTTGGTGCGCAAGCCAACTGGCCAGGCTTGCCAGTGGTGGACTTGGCCTATTCCAACGAAGGTCATGACTTCGGCCGAGCGCTGGAAACCGCGGGCGGCATTGTGCGCGCCTTGCCGCAATTGGCCGAAGTCTTCTGGGTGGTGGCGGGCGATGTGTTTGCGCCCAACTTTGTCTTCGCGCCAGAGGCCCTGCAGCGCTTTGCCGCCAGCCAGCACACCGCGCACCTGTGGCTGGTGCCCAATCCGGCGCACAACCTGGGCGGCGACTTCGGGCTTTCGCCCGCAGGCCAGGTGCTCAACCTGCCCAAGGGTTCTGAGGGCTGCGAGCACACCTTCAGCACCATCGCGCTGTACAAAAAAGCTTTTTTTGCCGCTGCCGAGCTGCCCCCCGGTAACCCCGAGGGCGTGGCGCTGGCGCTGGCCCCCCTGCTGCGCTCCGCGATGGACCGGGGTGAGGTTTCTGGCGAGGTCTACGCGGGCGAATGGACCGATGTGGGCACGCCTGAGCGGCTGGCACAGTTGAACGGTTGACGCCTGCACCACGGGTTATTGCACCCCTCCTACAATGCCGAGATGACCTCCCCTACGATCTACGCACAACGCCGTACCCGCGTCGCTGCCCAGCTGGGCACAGGCGGCATCGCCATCATTCCCACCGCGCCTGAGCAGCAGCGCAACCGGGACAGCCATTACCTGTACCGGCACGACAGTTACTTTTATTACCTCACTGGCTTCACCGAACCGCATGCCACGCTGGTGATCACGGCCGAGGGTGAGGTCACGCTGTTTTGCCAGCCCAAGGATTTGGAGCGGGAAATCTGGGACGGCATTCGCCTGGGGCCGGATGCCGCGCCCGCCGCTTTGGGCCTGAGCCGGGCCTTCCCGATGGGCGAGATGGCCGCACAAATGCCCAAGTTGCTGGAAAACCGCAGCACGGTCTGGTACCCATTTGCCATCCACGCAGGTCTGGAAGGCCGTGTAGACGGCTGGCTGCAGTCGGTTCGAGCGCGCGTGCGTTATGGCGCTTTGTGCCCCGACCAGCAGCGTGACCTGTGCAGCGTCCTCGACGAGATGCGCCTGGTCAAAGATGCCCACGAGCAAGACACCATGCGACGGGCCTCGGCCATCAGCGCGCGCGCCCACATTCGGGCCATGCAGCGCAGCGCTGCCATGTTGCGCGCCGGGGAAGAGGTGCGCGAGTTCCACCTGGATGCTGAGCTGCTGCACGAATTTCGTCAACATGGCTCGCAGTACCCGGCCTATGGCTCCATCGTGGCCGGCGGGGCGAATGCCTGCGTGCTGCATTACCGTGCGGACACGGCCTTGATCAAAAATGGCGATTTGGTGTTGATCGATGCGGGTTGCGAGCTCGATGGCTATGCCAGCGACATCACCCGCACTTTCCCGGCGAACGGCTTGTTCACAGGTCCGCAGCGCGCCTTGTACGACCTGGTGCTGGCTTCGCAAGATGCGGCCGTGGCCGTGACCAAGGCGGGCGCCCGGTTTGTCGATCCGCACGAGGCCACGGTGGCTGTGCTGGCGCAGGGCCTGCTCGATGTGGGCTTGCTTGATAAGAACAAGGTGGGCAGTGCGCAAGACGTGATTGCCAACCGCAGCTACTTCCAGTTTTACATGCACCGCACCGGCCACTGGCTGGGCATGGACGTGCACGACTGCGGCAGTTACGTGGAGCCTTCACAAGTGGGCCAGATCAGTGAGCGCAAAGACCCCTTGAGCGGCGAGACCATCAAGGACCGCCCGAGCCGCATTTTGCAGCCAGGCATGGTGTTGACGATTGAGCCGGGCCTGTATGTGCGTCCGGCAGCGGGCGTGCCCGAGGCCTTTCACAACATCGGCATTCGCATCGAAGACGACGCCATCGTGACCGAGACCGGTTGCGAGCTGATCACGCGCGGGGTGCCGGTCAAGGCCGACGAGATCGAAGCCCTGATGAAGGCCTGATCGGGGCATGACCCAAGCCGATCCGGGCATACCAAGAGCCGAGCACGGCACCCTCTTGTCGATCCAGACAGGCCGGGTTCGTCCTTTGATGGTCAGTGGGCGCAAGCTGGCTTCGGCCATTGGCAAAACCCCTGTGACAGATCAGGTCGAAGTGGGCGTCCTGGGCCTGCTGGGCGACGAACAAGCCGACCCGACCGTGCACGGTGGTTTGAGCAAGGCGGTCTATGCCTTGCCTTCAGAACACTTGCCTTGGTGGCGGGCGCAGCGCCAGAACCAGGGCGTGACGATGTTCGAAGAAGATCTGGCCCCTGGCATGCTGGGCGAAAACCTCAGCCTGCAAGGCGTCCTCGAACAAGACCTGTTCATCGGTGACACCTTGCAGTTGGGCGAAGTGGTCTTGCGCGTGACCCAGCCCCGTGAACCCTGTGGCAAATTCAACGCCGTCATGGGTTATTCGCAGGCGGCCAAGGACATGGTGATCAGCGGGCGCTGCGGGTTTTACCTGGCGGTCGACCGGCCGGGTGTGTTGCAAGTGGGTGGCACTTTTGACGTCATTCCGGGGCCGCGCGCCATCAGCGTATTGCAAGCCTTGCAGCACAAGGCCTGGAAGCATCTGCGTTGATTCGTGTGCAAAAGTCAAAAGCCAACTCACTTGCCAGGCGTATTGGGGTCAACAAAACCCTTTAATCGGGGGTCTACAATGAAATACGACCGAGCTGTCACCCCGTGCATTGACACCCTCCATCCCATTCAGATCGGCTGCTGATCCTTGGCGCCCTTGACAGCACATTCCCCAAACGGAGCAAGAACAATGACCAACAAGGTCCAAGCTGAAGAAAAACGAGCACAACTGCGCAAAGCCGCACTTGAGTACCACGAGTTCCCCACCCCCGGAAAAATCGCCATCGCGCCGACCAAGCAACTGGTCAACCAGCACGACCTGGCTTTGGCCTACTCCCCAGGCGTTGCGGCGCCGTGCGAAGAAATCGTCAAAGACCCGGCTGCGGCCTTCAAATACACCAGCCGGGGCAACTTGGTGGGCGTGGTCACCAACGGCACCGCCGTGCTGGGCTTGGGCGACATCGGCCCGCTGGCCAGCAAGCCGGTCATGGAAGGCAAGGGCGTGCTGTTCAAGAAGTTTTCGGGCATCGACGTGTTCGACATCGAGATCAACGAAAAAGACCCGGACAAGCTGGTCGAAATCATCGCCTCGTTAGAGCCGACTTTTGGCGGCATCAACCTCGAAGACATCAAGGCCCCTGACTGTTTCTACGTCGAGCGCAAACTGCGTGAGCGCATGAAGATCCCGGTCTTCCATGATGACCAGCACGGCACCGCCATTGTGGTGGGTGCGGCCATCCTGAACGGCCTGAAAATCGTTGGCAAAGACCCGAAAAAGATCAAGCTGGTCACCTCGGGTGCAGGCGCTGCGGCCTTGGCCTGCCTGGGTTTGCTGGTCAAACTGGGTATCCCGCGAGAAAACATCTGGGTCACCGACTTGGCGGGTGTGGTCTACGAAGGCCGCACCGAATTGATGGACGAAGACAAGATCCAGTTCGTGCAAAAAACCGAGCAGCGCACCCTGGCCCAGGTGATTGAGGGTGCCGATGTGTTTCTGGGCTTGTCGGCAGGCGGTGTGCTCAAGCAAGACATGGTCAAAAAAATGGCCGGCAAACCGCTGATCTTTGCGTTGGCCAACCCCAACCCCGAAATCGATCCTGAAGACGTCAAGGCTGTGCGCGACGACGCCATCATGGCCACGGGCCGCACCGACTACCCCAACCAGGTCAACAACGTCCTGTGCTTCCCTTACATTTTTCGGGGTGCTTTGGATTGCGGCGCGACCACCATCACGCTGGAGATGGAAATCGCTGCCGTGTACGCCATTGCCGAACTGGCCCAGGCCGAGCAAAGCGAAGT
>NZ_JBIKHV010000178.1:0-2973 GCF_044361985.1 Limnohabitans sp.
GTTGAACACACACAACTTGAGGTTGGACAGCGGGCAGACGGTGAGTGGCGTCTGCTCATCGGCCAGCCGCTTCATGAGGGCTGCATCGTGGATGGCTTGCACGCCGTGGTCGATGCGTTCAACTTTCAAAACATCGAGGGCACGCCAGATGTAGGCGGGTGGTCCCTCCTCGCCCGCATGGGCTACGACATGCAAACCCAGCTCACGGGCACGGGAAAACACTTGTGTGAACTTCTCTGGCGGGTGACCCACTTCGCTGGAATCAAGACCCACGCCAATGAAGTGCTCACGCCAAGGCATGGCTTCTTCCAGCGTGGCCAAGGCGTCTTCTTCTGAGAGATGGCGCAAAAAACACAAGATCAAATCAGCGCTGATGTTCAGCTGCGTTTGCGCATCGCGACAAGCGCGGCGCAGGCCTTCGATCACGCTGGCCATGGGCACACCCCGAGCCGTGTGGGTTTGTGGGTCAAAAAACAGCTCGGCCCGCACCACATGGTCGGCCTTTGCTTTCAAAAAATACGCCCACGCCATGTCGTAAAAATCTTGCTCATGCAGCAGCACGCTGGCGCCGGCGTAGTACAGGTCCAGAAAGCTTTGCAAGTCGGTGAATGCATAGGCATTGCGCAGCGCCTGCACGTCGGCATAAGGCAAGCTCACGCCGTTGCGCTGGGCCAGGGCAAAGATCAACTCGGGCTCAAGCGAGCCTTCGATGTGGATATGCAACTCGGCCTTGGGCATGACGCACAACAACTCGGATAAGCGTTCCGGGGGCACAGCATGGACTTTGAACATGTTCATTCTTTAAAAAAATAGGCGCAGATGGTGGCTTCATCCAGTTGCGCAAAAAGGGCGTTGTGCTGATCCGTCAAAGGCCCATGGCCTGGCATCACTTGGCCTTCAGGTCCATAACCCACGGCCTTGAACTTCCATTGGCCGTTGATCCACTTGAAGTTGCCCACGTGCAGCCCATTGCCATCGTGCAGGGCGTAGGAGCCATCGTTGATTTTGGCCAGAAGGGGATGGGTCATGCTGAATTTTCCAGACAGGCACTTGAGTTCAAGTCAAACCAGCCTCTCTACGCCGCGTGAAAAACGCACGCTCTTGTTGCTGAAGGCCTCGTGCTGCTCTTCAACCTTGTCCAGCTCGTACAGATAATTGACCATGATGCCAGCTGAATGTTGCAGGCCTTTTTTGGACAAGTCAGCCGCCCAATTGATCTGGTGCAGCGTGGCCCCGTTGCTCAGGTGAAATTTGCCGACAGCATCGCCGCGCGGTTCCGGCGTCTTGAACATCAAGTAAAGCGAACACAAACGCATCAAAGCGGTTTTTTCGGCCTCATCACAACGCTCAGGATGCCAACCAGCCTTCATGCGTTCAGTCCAGCCCAGGCTGCCGACTGCGAGGCTTTTTTGCGCCTCTTGCCATTTGCGCATTTGGGCAGGGCTGAGCTTTTCTTCGGGCAGGGGCGCCCCTGCATCCAGCCACTGGGTGAAGCCCGGAATGGGTGACAAGGTGGAAAAAATTTTGAGCGATGGAATTTCCTCGATCAATTTTTGCGCGACCCGTTTGATCAGAAAATTACCCAAGGAGACGCCCTTCAGGCCGGGCTGGCAATTGCTGATGGAATAAAAAATAGCGGCCTTGAAAGTTTTTGGCTCGCCCACCGGCGCCTGTTTGTTGATGAGCCCACCAATGTCTTTGGCAATGCCGGGCACCAAAGCCACCTCCACAAAAATCAAGGGCTCACCGGGCAGCTGGGGGTGAAAAAATGCAAAGCAACGGCGATCAGGTTGCAATCGGCGGCGCAAGTCGTCCCAGCCGTCGATGGCGTGCACCGACTCGTGCTCAATGATCTTTTCAAGCAGCTGCGCGGGCGAGTTCCAGGTGATCTGGTGCAACTCAAGAAACCCGGGGTTGAACCAAGAACTGAGCAAATGGTGCATGTCCGAATCAGCGGCCCGAAATGCCGGGTGATCTTTCAAATAGGACAACAAGGTCTGCCGCATTTTCAAAATGGTGGCGGTGCCCGCAGGGGCCCGGTTCACGCGCCGCAGCAGCTCTTGGCGTGGTGGCTCGACGGTCTGAAACAAATGGATCAGGCTGGACTCGTTGCGCTCGGTGTTGTAGCGGTTGGCCGCATCCACGACCAGGGCGGGGTCAGGATTGAACTCACTGGACAGATAATTGAAAAAGTCAGTCTGGCTGTGTTTGTCCAGATGTTCATAGCAATCGATCAACTTGACGGCCATGCTTTGAGCATTGGCCTCACCGCGCGCGCTGAGCAATTTTTTGGCCGTCAGCTTGGCCGCATCAAGTTTTTTACTTTGGAGAAAGCGTTCCAGCATGGTGGCCCCTTCAGGCGCGTTAAGGAGGATGGTCCGGTCAGAATTTGCGCATGACTGGCTTGGCAAAGCTTACACGCTGGCCGTTGCATATCTCAGATAAAAAACACACCCAGCGTCAATCAGGCCACCCGAAAGTCAGCCCGCTCCATCCACCAAGACACCGCAAACCCGGCCACCAGGCCCCAAAACGCCGCGCCGATGTTGAACAGCCCGATATCCGCCACCGTGACCAACAGGCTAACCAGTGCGCCGAGTGAAAACTTGCCCGCGCCAAACGAGGCCACAAATGCGCCTTGCAACACCCGCAGCATGGCCAAACCACCCAGCACCATGATGAATTCTTTGGGTGCGGCCAGCATGAGACCGGTGAAGGTGGGCGCCATCAGGCCGAACAACAAGGCCAGCCCGCCAAACATCAAGGCCCCGCTGTAGTGGCGACTTTTTTCACCCGACGACGTGAGCAAGCCATTGGTGGGCCCCGTGAGGCAGGTGCTGACCGCGCCAAACACCGCACTCACGGCCGCGCCCACACCGCAGGCAACCGCGATCATGTTGACTGGCGGCTCGTGCCCAGCATTCTTGAGCACAGCCACACCTTGACCGTTTTGCACCACCAGCACCGTGATGG
>NZ_JBIKHV010000179.1:0-2950 GCF_044361985.1 Limnohabitans sp.
CCTGCCTGCGTGGGCGTGGCGCCCCGGCCATTGCGCACCAGCAGGTTTTGTCGCAGTTCCACCTCCAGCAGGCGCACTTGGCGGCTCAGTGCGGGTTGGGCAATGTTCAGGGCTTGGGCGGCGCGGGTGAAGCTGCCCAGTTCGGCCACGCGCACAAAGTATTCCAGCTGTTTGAGGTCCATGGGGGGTCTTTCTAGGCTTGTTATTTTGTCATATCAATCGCTTGGTTATGCTGATTTGTTCTAGCTGGTAGAGGCCGCGGTGGCTTTGTGCGGGCAGGGCATGGCGGCACAATCATGGTCAGACTTTTCTCCACCCAGGAATCTCGCATGAGCCAAAAACAGCCCTTGATCATCGATGTACACGGTCACTACACCACCGCCCCCAAGGCGCTGGAAGACTGGCGCAATCGCCAGATTGCGGGCATCAAAGACCCTGCTGCCATGCCCAAAGTGTCCGAGCTGAAAATCAGCGACGACGAATTGCGCGAGACCATCGAGACCAACCAGTTGGCCAAGATGAAAGAGCGCGGCTCGGACCTGACCATCTTCAGCCCCCGCGCCAGCTTCATGGCCCACCACATTGGGGACTTCAATGTCTCGTCCACCTGGGCCGCCATTTGCAACGAGCTGTGCTTTCGCGTGGCGCAGTTGTTTCCCGACCATTTCGTGCCTGCGGCCATGTTGCCCCAGTCGCCCGGTGTCGATCCGGCGACCTGCATCCCCGAACTGGTCAAGTGTGTCGAGCAATACGGCAACGTCGGCATCAACCTGAACCCCGATCCATCGGGCGGCCACTGGACATCGCCCCCGTTGAGCGACAAGGCCTGGTACCCGATTTATGAAAAGATGGTCGAGTACGACATCCCCGCCATGATTCACGTGTCGACCAGTTGCAACAGCTGCTTTCACACCACCGGTGCGCACTACCTGAACGCCGACACCACCGCCTTCATGCAGTGCCTGACCAGCGACTTGTTCAAAGACTTCCCCACCTTGAAGTTCCTGATCCCGCATGGCGGCGGCGCTGTGCCTTACCACTGGGGCCGTTTCAGGGGGCTGGCGCAAGAGCTGAAAAAGCCCTTGCTGTCGGAGCACCTGCTGAACAATATTTTCTTTGACACCTGCGTGTACCACCAGCCCGGCATCGACCTGCTGACCAAGGTGATCCCGGTCAAGAACATCCTGTTCGCGTCTGAGATGATCGGCGCGGTGCGTGGCATCGACCCTGAAACCGGCCATTACTTTGACGACACCAAACGCTATGTGCAAGCCACGGCCAACCTCAGCCATGAAGACCGTTACATGGTCTACGAAGGCAACGCCCGCCGCGTCTTCAAGCGCTTGGACGACCAACTCAAGGCCAAAGGAATCTAAGGATTTTGTGTGACAGATCTTTAGCTCTGTCACCAACTAACTAAGGAGAAAAACATGTACGAACTTGGCGTTGTCTACCGCAACATCACCCGCGCTGACCGATCAGTCACCGACGATCTGGCCGCTTTGGGCTCGGCCACCGTGCACGAAGCCATGGGCCGTGTGGGCCTCATGAAACCCTTCATGCGTCCCATCTATGCTGGCGCGCAAGTCTCCGGTACGGCCGTCACGGTGCTGCTGCACCCCGGTGACAACTGGATGATGCATGTGGTCGCCGAGCAGATCCAGCCTGGCGACATCGTGGTGGCTGCCATCACCGCCGAATGCACCGATGGCTATTTTGGCGATCTGCTGGCCACCTCGTTTCAGGCCCGTGGTGCCCGCGCCCTGATCATTGATGCGGGTGTGCGCGATGTGAAAGAGTTGACCCGTATGGGTTTTCCCGTCTGGAGCAAAGCCATCAGCAGCAAGGGCACGATCAAGGCAACCGTAGGCTCGGTGAACATCCCTGTGGTGTGCGCCGGCATGATCGTGCACCCCGGTGACGTGATCGTGGCCGATGACGATGGCGTGGTCTGTGTGCCCAAGGCGATGGCGGCCAAGATCTTGGCAGCTGCGCAGGCCCGCGAAGCCAACGAAGGCGAAAAACGCGCCAAACTTGCTTCTGGGGTGCTGGGCCTGGACATGTACAAAATGCGCGAACCGCTGGAAGCCGCTGGCTTGAAATACATCGATTGATCAACCGTAAAAACAACAAAGGACAAGAGGCGGTGCGGCCCTATTGGGGCGATTTGCTGGCCGAAGGACTGATGAGCCCCGAGAGGGCCGCACAGCCTCTTGTCCGTTCATGAAGGCGCAAAGATGAGCAAACCCACAACCGGTGACTTCACCAAAACCGCTGGCTGGATGGACTGGTACACCGGCCCCAGCCAACCGACATTCACATTGCCTGCGGGTGCTGTCGATGCGCACTGCCACGTGTTTGGACCAGGGTCAGAATTTCCCTACGCCCCCGAGCGCAAATACACCCCCTGCGACGCCAGCAAGCAGCAGCTGTATGCGCTGCGTGATCACCTGGGGTTTGCGCGCAACGTGGTGGTGCAAGCCACCTGCCACGGCGCTGACAACCGGGCCATGGTCGATGCGCTGCTGCACTCGGGCGGCAAGGCGCGTGGCGTGGCCACGGTCAAGCGCAGCGTGACCGACACAGAGATTCAGGCCATGCACGACGCGGGGGTGCGCGGTGTGCGATTCAACTTCGTCAAGCGTCTGGTTGACTTCACCCCCAAGGACGAACTGCTGGAGATCGCCAGCCGCATCGCGAAGTGGGGCTGGCATGTGGTCATTTACTTTGAAGCGGTCGACTTGCCCGAGTTGTGGGACTTCTTCACCACATTGCCCAGCACGGTGGTGGTCGACCACATGGGCCGCCCCGATGTGTCCTTGCCGGTGGACGGCCCCCAATTTGCGCTGTTCGAGCGGTTCATGCGCGAGCACCAAAACGTGTGGAGCAAAGTGTCGTGCCCCGAACGTCTGTCGGTCACCGGCCCCAAGGCTTTGAAGGGTGAGCAGCA
>NZ_JBIKHV010000081.1:0-9734 GCF_044361985.1 Limnohabitans sp.
CCCGGTTGTGGCTCCGAGCGGCTGTTCAGCCAAGTCGGCCTGGCCACGCAGGCCATGCTCTGGCATGTGGGGGTGCAGACGGTGTTGCCACCCGGATACCTGTGTTGCGGTTACCCTCAAAAAGGCTCAGGCCAGTTTGACAAGGCCGAAAAGATCATCACCGACAACCGCGTGCTGTTTCACCGGGTGGCCAATACGCTGAATTACCTGGACATCAAGACCGTGGTGGTGAGCTGCGGCACTTGTTATGACCAGTTGCAGGGCTACCAATTTGACAAAATCTTCCCTGGTTGCCGCATCATCGACATCCATGAATTTCTGCTCGAAAAAGGCATGAAGTTGGACGCTGGTGGCGCCTATCTTTACCACGACCCTTGCCACAGCCCCATGAAGTTGCAAGAGCCCATGAAAACTGTCAAGGCCTTGATGGGCGACAACGTCATCGAGAGCAAGCGTTGCTGCGGCGAGTCGGGCACGCTGGGCGTCACCCGCCCCGACATCGCGACCCAGGTGCGCTTTCGCAAGGAAGAAGAGCTGCTCAAGGGCGAAGCCGCCTTGCGCAGCAGCGGTGCCTTGGCACCCCAGGCCAACGTCAAAATCCTGACCAGCTGCCCCAGCTGTTTGCAGGGCTTGTCACGCTTTGGTGATGACATGAAAAACGGCCTGCTCGAGGCCGATTACATCGTCGTCGAGATGGCCAAGCACATCCTGGGTGAAGAATGGATGCCCGAATACGTCAGCGCAGCCAATGCCGGTGGCATTGAGCGCGTGCTGGTTTAACCCCCCTCTGAAAGCTCAACATGGCCGGATTGAAAAAAGACATGCCCAACCCCGAGTCGCTGACCGTGCACGGCCAGACCAAGGTGCTGGAAATCGGGTTTGCCGATGGGGCGCATTTCCGAATCCCTTTTGAGCTGATGCGCGTGTACTCGCCCTCGGCCGAGGTGCAGGGCCATGGGCCAGGTCAGGAAGTTTTGCAAACCGGCAAGCGCGAGGTGACGATTGCCGAGATCGAGCCGGTCGGCAACTACGCGGTCAAACCCACGTTTTCTGACGGGCACGAGTCGGGCCTGTTCACCTGGGAATACCTGTACTTTCTGGGCGACCAGCAAGACGCCTTGTGGAAACAGTATGAAGACCGTTTGCATGCCGCAGGCATGAGCCGTGACGCCCCCATGATCGAAGCCTCGGCGGGCGGCAGTTGTGGGCATAAGCATTGAGAGACAAGCCATGAGCAGCACGCATTTCGGTTTCAAGACCGTCGACGAACAAGAAAAAGCCCGGCACGTCCGTGGCGTGTTTGATTCGGTAGCGTCCAAATACGATGTCATGAACGACCTGATGTCCATGGGGCTGCACCGCGTCTGGAAGGCTTACACCGTGCAGGTGGCCAACCTGAAAGAGGGCGACCAGGTGCTGGACATCGCAGGCGGCACGGGCGACTTGTCGATGGCCTTTGCCAAAAAAGTGGGGGCCACGGGCCGCGTGGTCCACACCGACATCAACGAAGCCATGTTGTCCACCGGACGCGATCGCCTGGTGGACCATGGCCTGGTCTTGCCCACGCTGGTGTGTGACGCCGAGAAACTGCCTTTTCCTGACAAGCATTTCAATGTGGTCAGCGTGGCCTTTGGCCTGCGAAACATGACGCACAAGGATGTGGCCCTGAAGGAAATGTGCCGTGTGCTCAAGCCTGGTGGGAAATTGCTGGTGTTGGAGTTTTCCAAAGTGGCCAAGCCGCTGGAAAAAGTTTACGACTGGTACAGCTTCAATATTTTGCCCAAGCTGGGCCAGCTGGTCGCAGGTGACGCCGACAGTTACCGTTACTTGGCCGAATCCATCCGGATGCACCCCGGGCAGGAGGATTTGAAAAGCCTTATGAAAAATAGCGGATTCGGCCATGTGGATTTTCACAACTTGTCGGCCGGGGTGGTAGCCTTGCACGCAGGTATCAAATGTTGATGCCCACAAACTGAATTTCGGACCTGAGTTGGAGACACCATGAACAAGTTGATGACACTGATGCTCGCAGGCGTATTGGCCTTGGGCAGCCTCAATGCAGAAGCCGCTCGCCGCATGGGCGGTGGTAAATCCGTTGGCCAGCAATCGAACCAGGTCACCAAGCGTGATGCAGCGCCGCAAACGCCTGCCGCACCCGCCCAAAATGCAGCACCTGCCAATGCCGCCAAGCCCGGTGCAGCAGCGCCCGCAGCTGCCGCACCCAAGAAACCTTGGGGTGCCATGCTGGGTGGTTTGGCCGCAGGTTTGGGTCTGGCTTGGCTGGCCCACTCCCTGGGCATGGGTGAAGCCTTTGGCAACATCCTGATGTTCCTTTTGATCGGTGTGGCCGTGATGGCTGCCATTGGCCTGTTCATGCGCTCACGCCGTAATGCGGCCGCCGGAAACCAAGGTGGTTTCGCTTACCAAGGCGCAGGCACCACGGCAGACCAACCCGCCTCCATGAAACAGTACAACCCTGAAAAAGTCGGTAATGACGCTTCAGCCCGGCCTTGGGAATCGCAAAACACCCGTTTTGACAGTTCGTCAGTCGATGCCAGCAACGGCTCCATGATCGGAGCAGCCTTGGGCGGAAGTCAAACTTGGGGGATCCCTGCAGGTTTTGATGTGGACAGCTTCATCACCGCAGCCAAACGCAATTTTGTGACCCTGCAAGATGCCTGGGACCGTTCCGACATCGATGCTTTGCGCTCCATGATGACCGACACCATGGTCATGGAAATCCGCAACCAACTCAGCGAGCGCGAAAGCCAGTTTCCTGGTCAGCCCAACAAGACCGAAGTGGTCATGCTCGATGCCCAGCTCCTGGGCATTGAAGAGCAGGCCGATGCTTATTTGGCCAGCGTCGAGTTCAACGGCATGATCCGCGAAGACGCTGCCTCGGGCCCGAGCGCTTTCCGCGAAGTCTGGAACATGACCAAATCCAAACAAGGTGGTGGCTGGCTCGTTGCTGGCGTGCAAGCGTTGACATAAAGACCGGCTCCACTGGGGGGCCAGTACTTTCGGGAATAATCGGGGACTATGGCAACACAGTCCCCTTTTTCATGGGCCGCTCAGGCGCTGCCCCAAATGGCCACCCGATTGGCAACCGACTTTCAACCCCCTGCGTGGGTGGTTGACGAATCCATCAACCGCCTTGTTTTGTTTCTCAACCATGTGTTGATGAGTGAACCTGAGGCCCTGGCCCGTTTGGCCAGACAAAAAGGTCAACGCATTGAACTGGTCTGGGAACGCGTTCAGCTTCAGCTGACCCCCACCCCGGCAGGCCTGCTGGAGCGTGGTCGTTTAGATGGCTTCGACCTTCGTTTGACGGTCACAGAAGCATCGCCCCTCTCCCTCGCCTCGTCTCTGGCACGTGGCGACAAACCCAAGGTCCGCATTGAAGGTGATGTGCAACTGGCCGCGGAAATCAACTGGTTGATCGACCATGTTCGCTGGGATGCCGAAGAAGACCTTGCGCGCTTGATCGGCGATGTCGCAGCCCACACCCTGGCTAAGACAGCTCGCAAAGCCTTGGAGGCTTTGCGAGGCTTTGTGGCACGCCGACCGGGTGCCGACCTTCGCCGCGGTAGCGCAGCATGATGCGCTGGGGCCGCTTCGGACGGGGTGCCTTCATTGTTTTCATTGTCTTGCGCTACGGCCTGGACGAGTTGGTGCTGTCGAGCTTTCAAAAACCCTGGATTCGCATGCTGGCCCGTGTGCTTTCGGTGGGCCGCGATCTGCGCTCACCGCGCGCCGTGCGCTTGCGAGAAGCCCTGGAGCGTCTGGGTCCTATTTTTGTGAAGTTCGGTCAGGTGCTGTCCACTCGGCGTGATCTGTTGCCTTGGGACATCGCCGAAGAGCTTGCCAAACTGCAAGACCGTGTGCCTCCCTTCAGTTCAGACATTGCCGTGGCCACCATCGAGCGTGCTTTTGGCAAACCGGTGGACGAAATATTCGAAACCTTTGAGCGCCAGCCCGTGGCCAGCGCTTCCATTGCGCAGGTGCACTTTGCCACCTTGCGGGGTAAAACAGGCCATGTCCGTGAAGTGGCTATAAAGGTGTTGCGCCCGGACATGCTGCCAGTGATTCAGAAAGACCTCAGCCTGATGCGCATGATGGCCGGTTGGGTCGAGAGCCTGAGCGCCGATGGCAAACGCCTCAAACCGCGTGAGGTGGTGGCCGAATTCGACAAATACCTGAACGATGAACTCGACCTGGTGCGTGAAGCGGCCAATGCCGCACAGTTGCGCCGCAACATGCAGGGCTTGGATCTGGTGCTGATTCCCGAAATGATCTGGGACTTCTGCCAGCCCGAGGTCATTGTGATGGAGCGCATGAATGGCTTGCCGATCAGCCAAGTAGATCGCCTGCGCGACGCTGGCGTGGACATTCCCAAGCTGGCCCGTGACGGCGTGACGCTGTTTTTTACCCAGGTGTTTCGCGATGGGTTTTTCCACGCCGACATGCACCCGGGCAATATCCAGGTCAGTCTGGCACCGGAAACTTTCGGACGCTACATTTCGCTCGACTTTGGCATTGTGGGCACACTGACCGAATACGACAAAGAGTATCTGGCACAAAACTTCACGGCCTTTTTCCGACGCGACTACAAGCGCGTGGCTGAGCTGCACATCGAATCGGGCTGGGTGCCTGCCGATACCCGCGTGGACGAACTCGAGTCGGCCATTCGCGCGGTGTGCGAACCTTACTTTGACCGGCCCTTGAAAGAAATCTCACTGGGCATGGTCCTGATGCGTTTGTTCCAGACCTCGCGCCGCTTCCAGGTGGAAATTCAGCCTCAGCTGGTGTTGTTGCAAAAAACCTTGCTCAACATCGAAGGACTGGGTCGCCAACTGGACCCTGAACTGGATTTGTGGAGCACGGCCAAGCCATTCCTCGAAAAGTGGATGCTGGATCAAATTGGCCCCAAAAAATTGTTGGAGCAATTGAAAGACCAGGCCCCGCTTTACGCCAAACTGCTGCCGCAATTGCCGCGCTTGCTGCACGACTACCTCAAGCAGCCGCGCCAAAACGATGCACGGCAGATCGAGCAGCTGCTGGCCGAGCAGCGGCGCACCAACAGGTTGCTGCAAACCCTGATTTACACCGGGCTGGGCTTTGTGTTCTCCTTGCTCGTTTTGCAGGTGGGCATGCACCTGCAACTTTTCACCTGAATTTGACATCTGAAGGAGCCGCAGGTGCTGCTGACTTTTGTGATCGCTTACTTGGCCGTGACCATCGGCATTGGTTTGTTGGCTGCACGCCGGGTCCATGGGGCCAAGGATTACTTGGTAGCGGGTCGAAGTTTGCCGCTTCACATGAACGTGGCCACCGTGTTTGCCACCTGGTTCGGGGCTGAGACGGTCTTGTCGGTATCGGCCACCTTTGCCAAGGATGGCCTGAACGGTATCCCCGGTGACCCCTTTGGTGCCACCGTCTGCCTGGTGTTGGCTGCCTTGCTCTTTGCCAATCTGTTTTACCGCTTGAACCTGCTCACCATTGGCGACTTCTACAAGGTGCGCTACGGCAAGTCGGTGGAAGTGCTCACCAGTGTGGCGATTGTGTTGTCTTACCTGGGCTGGACCTCGGCGCAATTGACGGCGCTGGGCCTGGTCATCCATGTGCTGTCGTCAGGGTCCATTGACCTTAACTACGCCATCATGATGGGCGCAGCCGTGGTGGTGGTCTATACCGTGTTTGGCGGCATGTGGTCGGTGGCCTTCACGGACTTGTTCCAGACCGTGGTGATCGTGGTGGGCCTGATTCTGGTAGCCCTGCTGGTGGGGGACAATGCAGGGGGTTTTGACAAGGTGGTGGCGCAAGCGGCGGCCGATGGCAAGTTCGACATGTTCCCGGCCGATATGGATGCCGCAGCCTGGTGGGCCATGGCGGGTGCTTTCTTTGCGTTTGCATTTGGCTCCATCCCACAGCAGGACGTGTTTCAGCGCATGACCAGTGCCAAGGACGAAAAAACCGCGGTGCGTGGCACCGTCATCGGGGCCTTGATGTACTTTGTGATCGCTTTCATTCCCCTGTACATCGCTTATGCGGCGCTGATCGCCCACCCCGAGCTCAAGGCCTTGTTCGAGTCGGAAGACGCCCGCACTATCCAGCGCATCCTGCCCGATCTGGTGCTGGGCAAAATGCCCATGTGGGCGCAGATTTTGTTCTTTGGCGCTTTGCTCTCGGCCATCCTGTCTACCGCCAGTGGGGCCTTGCTGGCCCCCACAGCCACCTTCACTGAGAACGTGCTCAAGCCCTTTGTGCCCCACATGAGCGACCGTCAGTTCCTGTTGCTGCTGCGCATCATCTTGGTCACCTTCACTTCGTTTGCCTTGCTGTTTGCTCTCAACAGCACCAGCACCATGTACGAGATGGTGCAAAACGCCTACAACGTCACCCTGACCGGGGCCTTTGTGCCGCTGGTGGCCGGGGCCTTCTGGCGGCGGGCCAATACGCAGGGGGCCTTGTTCTCGGTGGTGTTGGGTGTGGGCACCTGGCTGGTGTTCAACTTCCTGGCACCCGGAACCCTGGTGCCGGCCAACTTGCTGGGCTTGATGGCGTCCATCGTGGGCATGCTGCTGGGCTCTCTGGCCCCGACCGTGATTGCCAACCGTGGTCAGTCCTTGGCCAGCGCCTTGGGGCATGCGGCCCAAGACAGCGCCAGTCGTTGACCCCTTCAGCCGCCGCCCTGGGTCACGCGGGCGCGGCAAGGAGTTCGGCAATGGGCTTCGGGACTTGAAGGGCACTGCCAAGCCTATAATTGAAGGTTTTCTTGCAACACCTTCAAAGGCTCTTCACATGCCCATTTACGCCTACAAGTGCGACGCCTGCGGCCATGCCAAGGATGTTCTGCAAAAAATGAGCGACGCGCCGCTGACCGACTGCCCGGCTTGCGGAGCCCCCAAATTCAGCAAGCAGCTCACAGCCCCCGGTTTCCAGCTCAAGGGCACAGGCTGGTACGCCACGGACTTCAAGGGCAGTGGCGCAGCGCCAGCTGCCGCGGCAGCGACAGCGGCCACAGATGCTGCTGCACCGGCCAGCTCTGACGCTCCCGCTGCCGGCTCTGGCACCCCCGCTGCCAGCACGGGCACAACCGAGTCATCTGCTTCAGCCCCGGCGGCTGGCTGTGCGCCATCTTGCGCCTGCCATTGACCTTTTTACATTGATCGCTCCCATGAAACACCGCAGCTTCAAACAGTATTTCGTCACCGGCTTGCTGGTGTGGCTGCCCATGGGCATCACCGTCTGGGTGATCATGTGGTTGGTCGGCATGCTCGATGCCATCTTTCTGGCGGTGCTGCATGCGGCCGACACCTTGATTCCTGGGGTTCATGCCAGCGCCGAGTACCTGCGGGGCATCCCCGGTTTGGGCGTCGCCATTGTGGCCGTGTTCATTTTTGCAACAGGGGTGTTTGTGGCCAATATGTTTGGCCAATGGTGGTTGCGCAAATGGCATGGCATCATGAACCGTATTCCGGTGGTGCGCAGCATTTACACCAGCGTCAAGCAAGTGGCAGACACCCTGTTTTCGGGCAGTGGCAATGCATTTTCCAAAGCTTTGCTGGTGCAGTACCCGCGCCAGGGTTCATGGACCATCGCCTTTCTGACCGGCACGCCCGGCGGTGAAGTGGCCAAGCACCTGGGCCAGCCCATGGTGAGCGTTTATGTGCCCACCACACCCAACCCGACCTCGGGCTTTTTCTTGATGATGCCCACAGCCGATGTAATCGAGCTCGAGATGAGCGTTGACGACGCCCTCAAGTACATCATTTCCATGGGGGTGGTGGTGCCCGGTACCCCTGTTCCCAAACCCCCGGCAAAGGCCCTGGTGCTTCCGCCATCTGCTTGATCCTGGCGCCTTCTCGCCCCTGTTTCTGCGAATCTTGAAAGTAAAACAACATGTCCATGCGTTCCCACTATTGCGGTCTGGTGACCGAAGCCCTGACCGGTCAAAACGTGAGCCTGTGCGGCTGGGTCAACCGTCGCCGTGACCATGGTGGCGTGATCTTCATCGACCTGCGCGATCGCGAAGGCTATGTGCAGGTGGTGTGCGACCCGGATCGCCCAGAGATGTTCAAAGTGGCAGAAGACGTGCGCAACGAGTTTTGTGTGCAGATCAAAGGCGTGGTGCGTACCCGCCCAGACGGCACAAGCAACGACAACATGAAAAGCGGCAAGATCGAGGTGTTGTGCCACGAGCTGATCGTGCTCAACCCCTCCGTCACGCCCCCCTTCCAGATCGACGAAGAAAACCTGTCCGAGACGACCCGCCTCACGCACCGCGTGCTGGACTTGCGCCGTCCGTACATGCAAAACAACCTGATGCTGCGCTACAAGGTCTCGATGGAGGTGCGCAAGTACCTCGATGAAAACGGTTTCATCGACATCGAAACGCCCATGCTGACCAAGAGCACGCCCGAAGGTGCCCGTGATTATCTGGTGCCCAGCCGTGTCCACGATGGCCATTTCTTCGCTTTGCCTCAGTCGCCCCAGTTGTTCAAGCAGCTGTTGATGGTGGCAGGCTACGACCGTTATTACCAGATCACCAAGTGCTTCCGCGACGAAGACCTTCGCGCTGACCGCCAGCCCGAATTCACCCAGATCGATATCGAAACATCGTTCTTGACGGAGGAAGAAATCCGCGACATGTTCCAGAGCATGATCAAACGCGTGTTCCAGAAAACCATCGGTGTTGATTTGGGCGAATTCCCGGTCATGACCTACCAAGACGCCATGCACATCTACGGCTCCGACAAGCCCGACCTGCGCGTCAAACTTCAGTTCACCGAAGTGACCGATGTCATGGGCGATGTGGACTTCAAGGTGTTCTCGGGCGCTGCCAACATGAAAGGCGGACGTGTGGTCGCCCTGCGCGTGCCCAACGGCTCGGTCGAAGGTGGTGGCATCAGCCGGGGCGAGATCGACGCCTACACCGAGTTCGTCAAGATTTATGGTGCCAAGGGCTTGGCCTACATCCGTGTCAACGACCTGTCCAAAGGCCGTGAGGGCTTGCAGTCACCCATTGTGAAAAACATCCACGACACCGCCCTGAATGCGGTGCTGGAGCGCAGCGGCGCCCAAAACGGCGACCTGATCTTCTTCGGTGCCGACAAGGAAAAGATCGTCAACGATGCCATTGGCGCCTTGCGCATCAAGATCGGCCACAGCGAGTTCGGCAAGAAAAATGGCCTGTTTGAGGACCGTTGGGCACCGATGTGGGTGGTGGACTTTCCGATGTTCGAATACGACGAAGAGAGTCAGCGCTACACCGCCGTGCACCACCCCTTCACCGCCCCCAAAGACGGCCACGAAGACTGGATGGTCACCGCCCCAGAGAAGTGCATCTCCAAGGGCTACGACATGGTCTTGAACGGCTGGGAAATGGGCGGTGGCTCGGTGCGTATCCACCGCGCGGACGTGCAGCAAAAAGTGTTTGACGCTTTGAAGATCAGCCCTGAAGAAGCCCAGCTCAAGTTCGGCTTTTTGCTCGATGCCCTGCAATACGGCGCCCCACCCCACGGTGGCTTGGCCTTTGGTCTGGACCGCATTGTGACCCTGATGACCGGTGCCGAATCCATCCGTGATGTGATCGCTTTCCCCAAGACACAGCGTGCCCAGTGCCTGTTGACCCAGGCACCCAGCCCTGTGGACGAAAAGCAGTTGCGCGAATTGCACATCCGCTTGCGCACCCCAGACGCCGTCAAAGCAGCCTGATCGGCGCTGCACCGCTC
>NZ_JBIKHV010000180.1:0-2926 GCF_044361985.1 Limnohabitans sp.
GCTCATGGCCCGCAGCGCATGCTGGATTTTGTCCAGTTGTCGGTCGATCCAGGCTTGGCTGCGCTGGCTGTCTTCGCGCCCGGCCCAGCCTGACTCCATGCGCGCCAGTATCGCTGCGTCCAGCAGGCCATCGGCCAGGGCTTCCCAAGTTTTGACTTCGGCGCGTTCGCGCCCACCTGTGGGGATGAGCTTGCCGACCGGCGACAAGGTGTCCAGATACTCCACGATGACCCGTGAGTCAAAGACGGCCTCATGGCCCTCCATGATCAGGCAGGGCACTTTGCCCAAAGGGTTGGATTCGTGAATGCGTGTGTCGGCTGCCCAGACGTCTTCGCTCACAAATTGGTAGTCGAGTTTTTTCTCGGCCATGACGATGCGCACTTTGCGAACATAAGGACTGGTGATGGAGCCGATGAGTTTCATATTGAACCGTGTCTGAGCAGAATGATTGGTGATTCTAGAGGTTCAGGGCTCGCGCACGCTGACAGGCAGCGTTGATTGGGCTTGACTGGCACCTGGGTGTTGGGAATTACAATCAAAGCATGAATTTTTCTCCCATTTCCGCCCTGTCGCCGCTGGATGGCCGTTACGCCAGCAAACTCAATGCACTGCGCCCACTCATGAGTGAGCAAGGCTATATGCACCGGCGGGTACAGGTCGAAATCGCCTGGTTCATCGCCTTGTCGGATGCGGGCTTTGCAGAGTTCAAGCCATTGACACCGGGTGCCCGCAGCTACCTCACGGCGTTGGTGAAAAACTTCTCCGAAGCCGATGCCGACGCCATCAAGGAATTTGAAAAAACCACCAACCACGACGTCAAGGCGGTGGAGTACTGGCTCAAATCCAAGTTCAAGGACCGCCCCGAGCTTGAAAAAGCCGCTGAATTCGTGCACTTTGCCTGCACCAGTGAAGACATCAACAACACCAGCCACGCACTGCAACTCAAGGGCGCCCGCGCGCAGGTCATCTTGCCAGGCATTGATGGCTTGATCGCCAAGTTGCGCGAGATGGCCCATGCCTTTGCCGATGTGCCTATGCTCAGCCGCACACACGGCCAAACCGCCAGCCCCACCACTGTGGGCAAGGAAATGGCCAACGTGGTGATGCGGCTGAACGGTTGCCGCGAGAAGATTCAGGCCGTCAAGCTGATGGGCAAGATGAACGGTGCCGTGGGCAATTACAACGCCCACCTGTCCGCCTGGCCCGACTTTGACTGGGAAGCCTTTGCCCAAAAGGTCATCGAAACCCCCGAGCTCAGCGAAACACAAGCCAGCCAGTGGGGCCTGGGCCTGACATTTCAGCCCTACAGCATCCAGATCGAGCCGCACGACTACATGGCCGAGTTGTTCGATGCCGTGGCCCGCACCAACACGACCCTGATCGACTTGTCGCGTGATATCTGGGGTTATGTGAGCCTGGGCTATTTCAAGCAGAGCCTGAAAGCCGGCGAAATCGGCTCAAGCACGATGCCGCACAAGGTCAACCCGATCGACTTTGAAAACGCCGAAGGCAACCTGGGCCTGGCCAACGCCGTGCTCAAGCACCTGTCTGAAAAATTGCCCATCAGCCGCTGGCAACGAGACTTGACCGACTCCACCGTGCTGCGCAACATGGGCGTGGGCTTGGGCTACACCGCGCTGGCCTACGCGTCTTTGATGACGGGGCTGAACAAGCTCGAGCTGAACAAAGAAGCCCTGGCGGCCGACCTGGACGCGGCCTGGGAAGTGCTGGCCGAGCCCATCCAGACCGTGATGCGCCGCTATGGAGTGCAGGGTGCTTACGAAAAGCTCAAGGAAGTCACCCGTGGCAAGACCGTGACTGCCGCTGACTTGCATGGCCTGATTCAAGCCCTGGAGATTCCGCAAGCGGACAAAGATCGACTGCTGGCCATGACGCCCGGCAGCTATGTCGGCAAGGCCGCTGAGCTGGCCCGCCGGGTCTGACACCGACAGATCAAGTCCCGCAAGATGGTCGCGGGAGTGGTCTCTGACCGTGATGTATTCGGGGTGTAGCGGATCACGGCTTTTCAGCCGACAACGCAGGCCCCACTGGATCGAAGCCGATCAAATGGCTTGGAAAATTCATACAGATTGAAAATCATTTCTTCAATCTGTATAAAATGCACCATGATTGAACGACAACTTGCCCCCACGCTCCAGCGACTGGCCAGGTCGTTTCCTGTGTTGGCCATCACGGGACCGCGTCAGTCCGGCAAAACCACGTTGGTCAGGCATCTGTTTCCAGGCAAGCCCTATGTTTCGCTGGAAGACCCCACCGAACGGGCTTTTGCAGCAGAAGACCCCAAAGGATTTCTGGCGCGGTTTACTCAGGGCGCCATCTTTGATGAGGCGCAGCGCTGGCCCGATCTTTTTTCATACCTTCAGGGCATGGTGGACGAGGATCGCTCACCCGGACGTTTCATTCTCACGGGGTCCCAACAATTTGGCTTGATGGCCGGGGTGACGCAATCTTTGGCGGGGCGCGTCGCCATGAGTCGTTTACTGCCTTTCTCGGCTGCCGAAATTGCAGGAGTAGGCAATGGGCAATGCAACTTGGACGATGTGCTTTGGCGTGGTGGCTATCCTGCTTTAAACATTGGCACGCAAACACGGCCTGTTGACTGGTTTGCAAGCTACATCAGCACTTATCTGGAGCGGGATGTCCGGCAAGTTTTGCAAGTTCAGGACCTCGCTACTTTTCAGCGATTTGTTCGCTTGTGTGCTGGCCGGACAGGGCAGTTGTTGAACCTGAGTGCTTTGGCCAGTGAGGCGGGTATCACCCACACCACAGCGCGGGCATGGTTGTCGGTGCTGGAGTCCAGCGATGTGCTTTTTTTGCTGACACCGTACCACCGCAACTTTGGCAAACGCCTTGTCAAATCACCGAAACTTTATTTTGTGGACACAGGGCTGGCTTGCTGGCTGCT
>NZ_JBIKHV010000181.1:0-2915 GCF_044361985.1 Limnohabitans sp.
ATCGAGAAACAAGGCGACGCGACGCTGGGCGATGTGCTCAAGCGCTTGCCAGGCGTGACGGTGCAAGGTGCGCCTGGTCGCGGCGGGGCCATCCGCATGCGGGGCTTGGGCGGGGGTTACACGCAAATTTTGCTGGACGGGGAGCGCATGCCGCCGGGTTTTTCGGTCGATTCGTTGACCCCCGAGCAGGTGGAAAGAATTGAAATCTTGCGTGCGCCAACCGCTGAAACTGGGGCCCGTGCGATTGCCGGCACCATCAACATCGTGCTGCGCGAAGGGCAAAAAGCCAACCCGGACGATTTGAAACTCACACGCAGTCAGGAGCACGGGCAAGGCTCCAGCCAGCTCAACTGGGTGCACAACCTTAAAACTGAGCCCCTGAACGGAACCTTCACGCTGTCGGCGATGGACAACCGGCGGGCTGATGAAAGTGTGACTGTCACGGAATCTTCAGAAAATACGGACCGTGTTCGGGAAAACAGCAGCGAAGGGCATCGGCAGGCGATTCATGCCAACGCCCGCTTGCAATGGAAAGGCGAGAAAGGCAGGAGTCTCACCTTGATGCCTTTTGTGATCGGCTCCGACTGGCGCAGCCAGACAAATGCTCGGGTCACAACCCTTGAAAGCCCTTTTGTAAGTGACAGCATCCAATCGGTCACCCACAGTCGTTTTTCGATGGGAAGACTCAATGGTCAATGGGCTGAGCGCTTGTCCGCCGATGACCGGCTGGAAGTGCGATTTGGTCTGGGTGAGTCCAGGTATGACTACCGCCTGGACCAGACGGGCGCTGCTGGTGCGCTGAGCGGTAGCGGACAGCCACTTTTGCGCAATGGTTTTGAGACTCAAAATTTTGTCGACAGAAGTGCCAGCTTGAACGGCAAATGGACGCGTACCCTGGACAACGGGCATCAGATTGTCAGTGGATTGGAGTTGGAGCAGGTGCGCCGGGATGAAAAAGGCAATGCTGCGAGCTTGGAAGACGGCGGAGACCTGAATGCCAAAACACGCCGCTGGGCGGCCTACACGCAAGACGAATTCAAGATCAATGCCAATTGGTCTGCTTATGGGGGGCTGCGCTACGAAAGTATCCTGACTGAAGGCGCTCTCAATGATGTTCTCAAACGCAATGAAAGTGCAGTCTGGACGCCTTTGCTGCATGCGGTCTGGAAACCAGATGCAAAAAAGCGTGACCAAATTCGCATGAGTTTGACCCGCAGCTACAAAACACCAACCCTTTACAACCTGGTGGCGCGCTACGTGCCCTCCTTGGGTGAAAACAGCTGGACTCAGCCTGACCGCACGGGCAATCCTGACTTGAAGCCAGAGCTGGCAACAGGTGTGGATGTGGCTTTTGAGCGTTATCTGGACCAGGGTGGCGTGCTCAGCGCCAATGTGTTTCACCGAAACATCACCGACTTAATCCGTTACACCACCGCTTACAACAGTGCGACACAGCGCTATATTTCTTCGCCTGCCAACGTCGGCGACGCCTACACCCAAGGCATTGAGCTGGAAGCCAAATTTCGCTTGAATCAGGCCTGGGCTGAGGCCTGGCCTGTCGACATCCGCGCCAACACCAGCTTCTTCCGTTCCAAAGTCAAAGAGGTGCCTGGCCCCAACAACCGCCTGGACCAGCAGCCCAACATGACTGCCAATTTGGGGGGCGATTACCGCTTGCGTGGCTTGCCGCTGACGCTGGGGGGAAATGTCAACTGGAACCCTGATTACGACACTCGGCGCAGCCAGGAGCAACTGTCTTACCAAGGCATCAAGCGCGTGGTCGATATGTATGGCCTGTGGCGTTTTTCGACTGCCACGGCTTTGCGCCTGACTGTCAGCAACCTGCTGCCGCGCGATTATCGGACCGCGACCACCTTCGACAACGGTACGCTGCGTGAAACAGCACGAACCACAGACCGCAACTGGCGCAACCTTCAGCTGCGGCTGGAAATGAAAATCTGATTTTTACGTGTTGCCAGACGGCACCAGCGTGTCGCGGGTTTGGCTGCTACGGGTCCGGGCTTGTGCCAAGATGCACACCTCATTCCATTGGAGACTCCCATGCCCACCAAAGACGCCGCCTGGCACGACCGCATGTACAACAACCGGGCGCTGGTGCCTGATTTTGCGGACCATTTCGCCCATTGGACAAATGCATCAGCCCAGGCCCGCGATGCGTTGAAGCCGCAAGTCGATGTGCGCTATGGCGAGGGTCCCAACGAGACCCTGGACATCTTTGCTGCTGCCCGCGCCGATGCACCCGTGGTGATCTTTATCCATGGGGGCTACTGGCGCAGCCTCGACAAATCAGACCATTCTTTCGTGGCCCCTGCACTGCGGGACATGGGCGCTTGCGTGGTGGTGGTCAATTACGCTTTGTGCCCAGGCACAAGCGAGCAGCCTGTGACTGTGCCCGACATTGCCTTGCAAATGGCCAAAGCCACAGCCTGGGTCTGGCGACACATTGCCGCGCACGGCGGGGATCGCCGCAACATCACCGTGATCGGCCATTCGGCAGGTGGGCATTTGGCGGCCATGCTGCTGGCCTGTGACTGGAAGAAACTGGGCCGTGACTTGCCCGCGGGTCTGGTGCGCAAAGCCCTGTCGATCTCGGGTCTGTTTGATCTGGATCCTGTGCGCAAAACACTTTTTGTACAGGGCGACCTGAAGCTCACCCCGGCCCATGTGCGCATGGCCAGCCCTGCCAAATGGCAGCGACCGCGCAAAGGGGTGCTTTTTACCGTGGTAGGTGGCGATGAGAGCCCAGAATTTTTGCGCCACAACCGCTTGATCCATCAAGCCTGGGGCCCCAAGACCGTGCCCGTGTGCGAGGCCTTGCCAGGCATGAACCACTTCAGCGTGGTGACCGACCTGACCCGCCCTGGCACGCGTTTGAATGGACTGGCCCTAGCCCT
>NZ_JBIKHV010000182.1:0-2897 GCF_044361985.1 Limnohabitans sp.
ACTTCACGTCGCCGGCAGGCAAATCTTCAGGGGCAGTGTGGTCGAACTCGGCAAACATGTCGGCCGGCAACTTGCCCATGGTGTTGACCAACACGTTCAAGCGGCCACGGTGGGCCATGCCGATCACGACTTCCTGCACGCCCTGCGCGCCGGCGGACTGGATCAACTCGTCCATGGCCGCAATGAAGCTTTCACCACCCTCGAGAGAAAAGCGCTTTTGGCCTACGTACTTGGTGTGCAGGTAGCGCTCCAGGCCTTCAGCGGCCGTCAGGCGGTCGAGGATCTGTTTTTTCTTGTCGACCGTGAAGTTGGGCTTGCTGCGAATGCTTTCGAGCTTTTGCTGCCACCAGCGCTTTTCGGCCTGGTCGGTGGTGTACATGTACTCGGCACCGATCGTGCCGCAATAGGTCTCACGCAGCGCATTCAGCAACTCGCGCAAGGACATGCGGTTTTTGCCGAAGAAGGTGTTGCTGGTGTCGAACACGGTTTCCTGGTCGGCGTCGGTGAAGCCAAAGAAAGCCGGGTCGAGGTCAGGGATGTTGGGGCGTTCGGTGCGCTTGAGCGGATCCAGGTCGGCCCAGCGCTGGCCCACGTTGCGGTAAGCGGCGATCAGCTGCTGAACGGCGGTGCGCTTGCGGCCCATTTCGACATCGGCGCTGGCCATGACGACTTTGGTGCCGCCGGACTTGGCGCGCTCGGCAAAGGCGTTGATGACCGGCAGGTGCGGCACGTCTTTGGCGTTGGAGCCGTCGACTGCGGGAACGTGCTGGAGGGCGTCGAAGTAATCGCGCCAGGAGTCGGGAACGCTGCCGGGGTTGGCCAGGTAGTTTTCGTACATCTCTTCGACATACGGGGCGTTGCCGCCGAACAAGTACGTGTTGCCTTGGTAGGCAGCGTAGACGGAATTAGTCTCGCTCATATTTCGCTGACCTCCGTTTCCCTCTGGGAAACATAAGTTGGGTTATTTTTACCTTCCGCGACACGGCTGAACCGGTTGGCGGATGCGACTGTGGCATGGGAAGGGCCTGAGTACATCGCGCATTGTGCCATGGCCAGCCCAACGTGGTACTTACAGGTTCACCACAACATGGACAAAAAAAGACCCCGCAAAGCAGGGTCTGTGCGGGTCACGCCTTGATCAGATCAACGATCTGCTGCAAGGCTGCAGGATCGTCCATGGTGGTCAAGTCGCCCGGGTCGCGGCCTTCCGCCACAGCTTGTATGGCGCGGCGCAGCAGCTTGCCACTGCGCGTCTTGGGCAATGCCGAGACAAAAAGGACCCGGGAGGGACGGGCCACAGCGCCCAGCTGCGAATCCACCACCTTCATGACTTCGCTTTCCAACTTTTGGCGTGCAGCGGCATCGATGAGGCCCGAGGTGTCCTTGGCAATGGCAAATGCCATGGCCACCTGCCCTTTGAGCTGATCGGCGACGCCCACCACAGCAACTTCGGCGATGTTGGGGTGGCTCGAGATGCTTTCTTCGATCTCGCGGGTGCCCAGGCGGTGACCAGCCACGTTGATCACGTCGTCAGTGCGACCCAGAATGAAGAAATAGCCATCTTCGTCACGCACTGCCCAGTCAAAGGTGCTGTAGACCAGTTTGTTGGGGACGGTTTTCCAGTAGGTCTTGACGAAACGGTCGTCATCGCCCCAGATGGTTTGCAGGTTACCCGGAGGCAGTGGGCCTTCAATGGTCAGCACGCCCTTTTGGTTGGCGCCGGTCAGCTCCTCGCCGGTCTGGTCATCGACCAGTTTGACGTTGTAGCCGTAAATGGCCTTGCCGGGTGAACCGAACTTGCTGGGGGCTTTTTCCACGCCATTGCAGATGCTCAGAATCGGCCAACCGGTCTCGGTCTGCCAGTAGTTGTCAATGATCGGCTTGCCGTTGAGGCCTTCAGAAATCCACTTGGCAGTGGGCTCGTCCAGGGGCTCACCCGCTAAAAACAATGCTTGCAAGCTGGACAAGTCGTATTTGGACAGCAAGGCAGGGTCTTGCTTTTTCAGCACCCGAATGGCCGTGGGGGCGCTGAACATCACGTTCACTTTGTACTTCTCGACCAGGCTCCACCAGATGCCGCCATCGGGCCGAATCGGCAAACCTTCGTAAAGAATGGTCGCCATGCCGCCGATCAGCGGGCCGTAGATGATGTAACTGTGGCCCACCACCCAACCGATGTCGCTGGTGCAAAAAAAGGTGCCGCCAGGTTTGCCCTCAAAGACATTGGGCATGCTGGCAGCCAAGGCCACGGTGTAGCCACCGGTGTCGCGCTGCACGCCCTTGGGTTTGCCGGTCGTGCCGGAGGTGTACAAGGTGTAGCTGGGGTGTGTGGCATCCACCCACTCGCAAGGCACCACGGCATCCATGTGCTTGGCACGTTCGGTGGCGTAATTCACATCGCGACCCGCCACGGGCGTGTAGGCGGCCAGCTTTCGGTCCACCATGACCACATGGGCAGGCTTGTGGGCAGACAGTTGGATGGCCTCGTCCAGCAGGGGCTTGTAGGGCACGCCTTTGCCACCACGGGAACCGGCATCGGCGCTGATGATGACCTTGGGCGAAGCGTCTTCAATGCGGGTGGCCAGCGAATGTGAGGCGAAACCGCCAAACACCACGGAATGGATGGCCCCCAGGCGGACACAAGCCAGCATGGCAAAAGCGGCTTCGGCAATCATGGGCATATAAATCAACACGCGGTCGCCTTTGACCACGCCCAGATCTTTCAAGATGGCGGCCATGCGCTGCACTTCGGCGTGCAATTCGCGGTAGCTGTAGGTTTTTTCCTGGTCGGTCTCGGTCGAGACAAAAATCAGGGCGGGCTGGTCAGCCCGCTCGGCCAGGTGGCGGTCTACCGCGTTGTGGCACAGGTTGGTCTGGCCGCCCACAAACCACTTGGC
>NZ_JBIKHV010000183.1:0-2889 GCF_044361985.1 Limnohabitans sp.
AACTCGGTCAGCTCAAAATAATGCGTGGCAAACAGCGCAAAAGCTTGCGTCTTGTTGTGCAGGTGGGTGGCGATGCCACTGGCCAGCGCCAGGCCATCAAAGGTGGAGGTGCCACGGCCAATTTCGTCCATCAGCACCAGCGAATGGGGTGTAGCGCTGTGCAATATTTGCGCAGCTTCGGTCATCTCCAGCATGAAGGTCGACTGGGCGTTGGCCAAGTCATCGGCCGCGCCAATCCGGGTGTGGATGGCGTCAATCGGCCCCAGGCGGCAACGGCTGGCGGGCACGTGGCTGCCGATGCTGGCCAAAAGAACGATCAGCGCCACCTGGCGCATGTAGGTCGATTTGCCGCCCATGTTCGGACCGGTGATGATTTGCAAGCGCTGGCGGGAGCCCATCAATGTGTCGTTGGCAATGAAGCTGGTGCCCGACAGTTCTGCCAAGCGCGCTTCGACCACGGGGTGACGCCCCTGGCGTATTTCGATGCAAGGCTCGCGGGTGAATTCGGGCTCGCACCAACGCAGGGTAAGCGAGCGCTCGGTCAGGGCGCACAGCGCATCGAGCGAGGCCATGGCCTGCGCCAATGCACTGAGCGCCGGCACATGCGGCTGCAGCTGATCGAGCAGGCCTTCATAGAGCCATTTCTCACGGGCCAGGGCGCGCTCTTGCGCCGACAAGGCTTTGTCTTCAAAGGTTTTCAGCTCGGGCGTGATGTAGCGCTCGGCGTTTTTCAGCGTCTGGCGGCGGCGGTAGTCGTCAGGCACCTTGTCGAGTTGGCCTTGCGTGACCTCGATGTAAAAGCCATGCACCTTGTTGAATTGCACGCGCAGATTGGCAATGCCGGTGCGTTCTTTTTCGCGGGTTTCCAGGTCGAGCAAGAAGGCATCGCAATTCGTTTGAATGTTGCGCAGCTCGTCCAGTTCGGCATCCAGACCGTTGGCGATCACGCCACCATCGCGCACCAAAGCCGCCGGCTCTTCAAGCAGCGCCAATTGCAGCAGCTCGGCGCAGTTTGTGGGTGGCGTCAACCAGCGAGCTATGCCCGCCAGCAGCGTGCCCGGTGCGGGCTGAAGCGCCTGCAGTTGAGCCGACAACGATGCCGCACGTGCCAGCGCATGGCGCAGCGCCACCAGCTCGCGCGGTCGCACCTGGCGCAAGGCGGTGCGGGCCGTGATGCGTTCTACATCGCTTGCGCCTTTGAGTTGTTCGCGCAGGCTGCGCCAGGCGCCTGCGCCGCTTTCGCCCCGTAACAGGGCCTGGGCTTGCAGGCGGTCCATGGCGACCTGACGGTCGCGCGGCGGGCTGAGCAACCAGCTCTTGAGCAAGCGGCTGCCCATGCCGGTCATGCAACTGTCAAGCAGTGCAAACAGCGTGGGGGAGTTGCTTGCACTCTCGCCGCGCAGGGTTTGTGTCAGCTCCAGGTTGCGGCGGGTGCTGGCGGGCAGGTCGATCAGCGCGTCCGAGCGTTGCACCTGCACCCGCTGCACATGCGGCAGCGAGCGGCCTTGGGTGTGCTCGGCATAGCTCAGCAGCGCGGCAGCAGCGGCATGGGCGTCGTGTAGGGTCTCGGCACTCCAAGCGGCCAGGGATGCGGCTTGCAGCTGTTCCAACAACTTGCGTTGGCCCAAACCTGCATCAAACTGAAAGTCGGGCCGCAACGCAAAAGACCAGCCCCCGCGCCCATGGGTTTTGAAGGTACGCAGTTTTTGTTCAAACGTGGGCGTCATGCCTGCGCTGGCAATCAGTTCGCTGGGGCCAATGCGGTCGATCCAGTCGGCCAATTCGTCTTGTGCGCATTCGGCCAGAAGCACTACACCTTGGGTGACGCTCAGCCAGGCCAGGCCGCAGCGGTTTTTGGCAGCCTGGTGCACGGCCAGCAAAATCGCTTCGCTTTTGTCGGACAGCAGTTCGGTGTCGGTCAAGGTGCCGGGGGTGACCACGCGCACCACTTTGCGTTCCACCGGGCCTTTGGCCGTGGCCACATCACCCACCTGCTCGCAAATGGCCACCGACTCTCCCAGCTTGATCAAGCGGGCCAGGTAAGTTTCCATCGAATGAAAAGGCACGCCCGCCATCAGCACCGGTTGGCCTGCAGATTGGCCACGCCGCGTCAGGGTGATGTCGAGCAAGTTAGCCGCTTTTTCGGCATCGCCAAAGAACAACTCGTAAAAGTCGCCCATGCGGTAAAACACCAGCGTGTCAGGAAACGCCGCCTTGATGCCCAGGTACTGGGCCATCATGGGGGTGTGGCCAGAATAGTCCGCAGGGGTCGGCGCAGTAGAGGAAATGTCTATTTGAATCAATGACTTGGCCGGTTTTGGCTCAGCTGAAGAAGGGGGCCATGTCTAGGCGGCGTTATAGGCTGGGAGAATTATGTTTAAAAAAAAGCACAGGAAGTGGCGTGGTCCCATTTTTATTTGCGCCCCAAAATTGGAGGCAAAAAACTGGGGCCAGCGCATATTCAGTTGAAAGTGTGCTTTCTGCGCAGCGCGGGCAGGCTGTCTAGTCAGCTTGTGCCATGACGCCCAACCAGGCGTCATGGCACAGCCCCTTACTCTGTCCGCTCGGAAATCACCACCACGACGCTCTGTTGGCCCAGCGTCATCACCACCTGCATTGGAAAAGCGCCATCCGGAACGGCCGAAGCATCAAAGCGCAGGCGCTCTGCGTCAAATTTCAGCCAAGTAGGTAAGGCCTTCCCATCGGGCAGACTGAAGTGGACCCCGAATTTGGGACAGGTGTTTAAGTGGGACACTGTCTAAAGAAACGGGTTATCAATGACTGAATCAAAAAAACGCAGAGTTCATCCGCCGGAGTTCAAGGCCAAGGTGGGACTGGAGGCGCTCGGCGGGATGAAGACCATCAATCAAATCGCCCAGGAGTATGGCG
>NZ_JBIKHV010000184.1:0-2843 GCF_044361985.1 Limnohabitans sp.
GGGCCTTGTTGGCGCAGGCCGATTTGCCCGTGCATTTGCGCACAGACCAGGTCACCGTCTGGATGGGGCCGCGCCTGCATGTGGTGCATTACCCAGTGTGCCGTGGGCAGTGGCTCAATCTGGTCGCCATCGTGCATGGCCGCAAGCCCGAGCAAGCCCAGAACTGGGACCAGGCTGGACACGCCCAAGCTTTGCTGCAGGCCATGGGCGGCGATTTCGGCGCGATTGGCAAAGACCTGCAGGAGCGCCTGGCAGCGGTTCCAGCCTGGCGGCTTTGGGCGCTGCACGACCGTGCGCCCATCGCTGCTGCTGGGCAAATGGCACAAGGCTGTGTGGCACTGTTGGGCGATGCTGCTCACCCGATGCGGCCCTATCTGGCCCAGGGCGCAGGCATGGCGATCGAGGATGCGCAGGTGTTGGCCCAGTGCCTTGTACAGACAGGCCAACCCGTGGCTGAGCAGTTGCAGGCCTATGCAGCGCAGCGCTGGGCGCGCAATGCAAGGGTACAAGCCCGGGCGATTCGCAACGGCCAGATTTTCCACGCCCAGGGCGCTGTGGCCATGGGGCGCGATTGGTCCATGCGGCTACTGGGCGAGCGCTTGATGGATGTGCCTTGGTTGTATGGCTGGAACCGCTGAACGCGGTCTATGAAGAAAAATACTCCACCATTCGCTGTACATTCCCTTGTGGTCAGACAGGCCGATCCACCACCTCAAAGACAGCTTTTGCCCCACATGCCATTCAAAAAAATGACCGCAACAGCCGCAACATGGGCCACTGGTTCACTTGTTCAGGAGTGCGCGCATGAAAAATAGGACCATCACCATTGCTTCAGAGGCTTTGCGGTCTGTCTTCTCATACACCTTGTTGGGCGCTTTTCTGATGGTCCCAAGCGCTTGGGCGCAAAGCACCGATTTGTCGGCCTGCATGGCCAAGTTGCGTCCCGCAGCGCGCATGGGCAAGGTCACCGATGCAACCTGGACGCGCCACACGGAGGGACTGCAGGCCGATTTCAGCGTGATCGAAAAGTTAAACTTCCAGCCCGAATTTCGCACTGCTATTTGGGATTACATGTCGGCCTTGGTGGACGATGAGCGAGTGGCCGATGGTGCCGCGCGCCTGGCAGAGCAGCGCCCAGCCCTGGCGCGTGCCGAGCAACGCTTTGGCGTAGACCCGGCCACGGTGGTGGCGGTGTGGGGCGTGGAAAGCAATTTTGGCCAGACCTTTGGCAAGTACCCGCTGGTGCAGGCCTTGGGCACCTTGTCGTGTCATGGGCGGCGGCAAAGTTTTTTTCAGGGCGAATTTTTCGCGGTGCTGCGTATTTTGCAGGCTGGCCACATTGCGCCTGAGCGCTTGGTCGGTTCATGGGCGGGGGCGTTTGGCCACACCCAATTCATGCCTACCACTTTTGAGCGCCTGGCGGTGGATTTTGACGGCGACGGCCGCGCCGACCTGATGGACAGCAGCGTGGACGCGCTCGGCTCGACCGCCAACTTCTTGGCCCGTGCGGGCTGGCAAAGTGGCTTGCCGTGGGGCATCGAGGTGAAGTTGCCCACTGGCATTTCTTTGGCGGGTGAGGGGCGTCGGACCAAGCGCCCAGTGGCCGATTGGGCAGCCCGGGGCGTACGCCGAACCGATGGTTCGGCCTTGCCGGAAAGCTTGGGTTCTGTGGGCTTGCTGACGCTGGCGGGTGCCAATGGCCCAGCGTTTTTGGTGACTCGAAACTTTGACGCGCTCTACAGCTACAACGCGGCCGAAAGCTATGGCCTGGCCATTGCCCACCTGAGCGACCGCCTGCGCGGCGCAAGCCCATTTGCCACGCCCTGGCCGACGGATGACGCGGGCCTGTCACGCGCTGAGCGGCGCGAGTTGCAAGGCCTGCTGGTGATGCGTGGACACGACATCGGCCCGGTGGATGGCATGTTGGGCAACAAATCGCGCGAGGCGATCCGCGCCGAACAAAAGCGTCTGGGCATGGAAGTCAATGCCCGTGGGGGCCAGAAAATCCTCAAGACTTTGCGTGGGGGGTGATGGCCGTGGGTACTGAACTCAAACCACCAAGGGCAAAGCCCGCAGCCGCTTGCCCGTCAGGGCAAACAAGGCATTGGCCACTGCGGGTGCCAGTGGCGGCACTGCTGGCTCGCCCACGCCAGCGGGATGCCGGGTGCTGGACACGATGTGGGTCTCGACTGTAGGTGCCTGGCTGAGCGTGACCATGGGGTAGCTGGGGAAGTTGCTTTGCTGCACCTCGCCGCCCACGATGTCGATCTGGCCAAACAGGGCTGCACTCAGGCCATAAATCACGCTGCTTTCCATTTGCTGCGCCACCGTGTCGGGGTTGACCACGGTGCCGCAGTCGATGGCACAGACCACGCGGTGCACGCGGATCTGGCCTTGAGCGACCGAGACCTCAGCGACTTGCGCCACGATGGAACCAAAGGATTTGTGCAGCGCAATGCCTTGCGCACGGCCTGCGGGCAAAGGCTTGCCCCAGCCTGCTTTGCTGGCGGCCAGTTGCAACACGGCCGCATAACGTGGCGCGTCTTTCAACAGATTCAAACGAAAGGCCAGCGGGTCTTGCTTCGTGGCCACGGCCAGCTCGTCGATGAAACTCTCCGAGAAAAAAGCGTTGTGCGAATGGCCCACTGAGCGCCAAAAACCTACCGGCACGCCGGACTTCGTGGCGACATGGCTCATGTGCTGGCTGGGAAAGCCATAGGGCAGATCGAACAAACCTTCGGCGGTGGTTTTGTCGGGCATGTCGATGGGGCCTGACAGATGGGGGGCTGCACGCGCCATCCAGCGCGGTGTGATGGCATCGCCCGCTGACTTGATGCGCAAAC
>NZ_JBIKHV010000185.1:0-2838 GCF_044361985.1 Limnohabitans sp.
GACAGGAATGGGGCTTGTGGCCTCAGGCCTGCTGGCTTGCGGCGGCAGCGGTGGCGGTACAGCATCCACCGGCACACTCCGGCTTGCACTGACTGACGCACCGGCTTGTGGCTATGAGCATGTATATGTGACCGTGAACCAAATTCGGGTACACCAAAGTGCCAGCGCCGAAGACAGCGAGCCGGGCTGGAGCGAACTGCGCATTCCCAGCCAGCGCGTTGATCTGCTGTCATTGACCAATGGGGTGCTGAAAGAGTTGGGCTCTTTGCCATTGCCCGCAGGCACCTACCAGCAGGTTCGCCTGGTGCTGGCAGACAACCCGGGCAACCCGTCGCCTGCCAATCCTCTGGCCAATGCGCTCGTGCTGACCGGCACCACCAACGAGCTGGCACTGAGCACACCCAGCGCCCAGCAAAGCGGCTACAAACTGCAGGCGCGTTTTGATGTGCAAAGCGGCCAGGTTGCCGACATGGTGCTGGATTTTGATGCCTGCCGCTCCATCGTCAAGGCGGGTGCCTCCGGTCGCTACAACCTCAAACCCGTGGTGTCCGTCATCAAGCGGCTGACCACGGCCATCGAGGGCTATGTCGATCCCGCCATTGCCGCGAGTGTGTTGGTCTCGACGCGTGACCCCGACAACCAATTGCGCTCGACGGTGCCCAACCCGACTACAGGCAAATTCATGCTGGCATATTTGCCTGAAAGCACCAACTACACGGTGGTGGTTGCCGGCCAAAACCTGACCACGGCCGCGGTCACGAACGTACCGGTTTCCTTGGCCATGGGCGTCACATCACTGAATACGGCGCTGAGTCCGATCCTGCCTGACGCTTCAGCTATGGCCACGGTATCGGGTGTGGTCAGCAACAGCACCAGCGGCTTGTTGGCAGATGCGCGTGTGTCAGCGCGTCAGACCCTGAGCACAGGGCAGGTGCTGGATGTCGCATCCACCGGGGTGGACAGTGTGACCGCAGACTACAGCCTGACCTTGCCACTGGCGGCAGCCGTCAAGGCCGCATACGCATCAGGCGCGGCCCTGACGTTCACCACCGACAGCATGGTGCCTGGGCGTTACAACCTGACTGGCACGGCGACCGGCTACAGCACGCAGAGCACAACGCCGCAGTTGGATTTGGGGGCGGCTGGCAGCACCACGGTGAAAAATTTGGTGTTGACGCCCTGACTGGCTTGGCTTGCGAGTTTGAGGCTCAAGCCCCCCGCCGCTTGACCAACAACCCGATCAGCTCGGGCACCAAGGCGTTTGGGTCGCCTTCTTGGCAAGCGGCCTCCAAGGTGTTTTTCACCGCCTGCGCCACGGTGTGGTCGGCCTGGGTGTCGATGGCCATCTGGTTGTAATAGCTCAGGTCTTTCAGGGCATTGCTCATGGAAAAGCGCAGGCCCGAGGTGTCGCCGGTAGCCAGTGTGGGCTTGAGGCGCTCGAGCGCTGCGCCCCAGCCGCCCCCCATGGCCAGCACATCCACAAAGGTCTGCGCGTTTACGCCCGACAACTGCGCGCAGGCCGCCGCTTCGGCCAGCAAAGTCACGGTGCCCAGCGACACATAGTTGTGCAAGAGTTTCATGCGGTGACCCGAGCCGATGGGGCCGGTGTGCACGATGTTTTCTGCAAAGCACGCCAGGATCGGTTTGCAGGCTTCAAACAAGTCCGCGTCGCCACCCACCAGCAAGTTCAGCCGACCTTCGGCCGCCTCTTTGGGGGTGCGGGTCATGGGAGAGTCCAAAAACTGGCCCCCCCGGGCGATCACCATCGCGGCCACTTTTTCGGTCGATGCGGGCACGGCCGTGGAGCAATCGATGACGATGGTGCCAGGGCGCATGCCCTGCAAAACCCCATCCTCCCCCATGAGCACGGCCTCGACTTGCGGCGTGCCGGTGACGCACAAAATGATCACCTCGGATTGCTGCGCCAATGCTTGCGCGGTTTGGCAGGTGCGCGCACCGGCTGCCAGCAGCTCTGTCAGGGGTTGGTTGCCGGGGTGCTCCAGGACCGTGAGGCTTTGCCCGTGCTTGAGCAAATTGCGCGCGATGCCGTGGCCCATCATGCCGATGCCGATCATGCCGATTGTTTTCATGGGTGCTTTCAAAAATGGGAGTGTCGCTGAGTCAAATATAACCACTGCGAGCCGACGCGGTGAACCCGCCTGAAGTGTCGTGTCGGTTGCGCACATGCGGTGACTCGCTACGATGACATACTTTCACATTTAAATAATCAGGAAACATACCGTGGACCTCCAACATTTCAAGCGTCGGGATTTGTTGTCTGCAGCTGCCGCGTCTGCGGCCGGATTGTGGTTGCCAAATTCTCAGGCCCAGTCGGCTTGGCCTGCCAAGCCTTTGCGACTGGTGGTGCCGTTCGCCACTGGCGGCAGCTCCGAGATCGTCGCCCGTGCCATTGCAGGTGAACTGGCCAAAACCATCGGGCAAAGTGTCTTTGTCGACAACAAGCCCGGCGCCGCAGGCAATATCGCCATGCAGGAAGTGGCCAACAGCACGGACGAGCACACCCTGATCCTGGGACACATCGGCACCCTGGCTGTCAACCCCTACATCTTCGCCAAGCTGCCCTACGACGCCAACCGCGACTTTGCACCGATCACCCTGGTGGCCAAGGTGCCCAGCTTGTACGTTGTGCACCCCGACTTGCCGGTGAAGAACCTTCAAGAGTTTGTGGCCTACGCCAAGTCAAAACCCGGCCAACTCAATTACGGCTCAGCAGGCAATGGCAGTGCCGGGCATTTGGCCTTTGAGTACCTCAAGATGGCCAGCGAGACATTTGTGGTGCATGTGCCGTACCGGGGGACGGGCCCCATGCTGACCGAC
>NZ_JBIKHV010000082.1:0-9405 GCF_044361985.1 Limnohabitans sp.
GGCAGGTTTCACGTCGCGCTGGTCTTGTGATGAGTTGTCCGTGCGTGGTTTGGTGGAGGCGCTTTGGCGTTATCGTCACATCAACGGCATCCGTCAAAACCTGATTCAGGAATTGTTGACTTCTCCGCCCGATTTGTTTGTGGGTGTGGATGCATCTGATTTCAATTTGCCAGTGGAGCGCTTGCTGCGCAAGCAGGGCGTTCCCACGGTTCAACTGGTGTGCCCATCCATTTGGGCGTGGCGCCCCGAGCGCGTTCAGAAAATTCGCGACAGCGTGGACCACGTCTTGTGCATTTACCCGTTTGAGCCCGCCTTGTTGGCGCAGCATGGCATTGAGGGCACCTTTGTCGGGCACCCTGTGGCGGATGTCATTGCGTTGCAGCCTGACCGATTGCAAGCACGCATGGCTTTGGGGCTGCCTGCTGATGTCACCATGGTGGCCTTGTTGCCAGGCAGTCGACCTTCTGAGGTCAAAGGTCTGGCACTACCGTTCCTTCAAGCCGCACGGAAAATGCTGAAGGTGCGCCCTGAGTTGCAATTTGTCTTGCCCACCTACAGCCTCTTGAAACCCATGATCGAGTCGGCCATCGCGCAAGCTGGCATGCAAGGCCATGTGCATCTGTTGATGGGGCGCGCGCATGAGGTGCAGGCAGCCTGCGATGTGGCGCTGGTGGCCAGCGGCACAGCCACCCTGGAAATTGCTTTGCACAAGCGCCCCATGGTCATCGCCTACAGGATGCAATGGTTGTCTTGGCAGATTGCCAACCGCAAGCGCTTGCTGCCCTGGATCGGTCTGCCCAACATCCTTTGCAATGAAAGTTTGGTCCCCGAGTTTTTGCAAGATCAGGTGCAACCGGAGGCCCTGGCCAAAGCTGTTTTGCGATGGTTGGACGATCCGCTGGCTGTGTCCAAAATTCAGCAGCGTTTTACCGAACTGCACCTTCAACTGCGTCAGGACATGCCGACGCTGGCGACCCATGCGATCCAGAAAATCCTTGCTGCTTGAGCAAAAAACCTTGAACTGGGATACCGCTGGCCTGATGGCTGGTGTGGATGAGGCTGGGCGCGGGCCGCTGGCGGGCCCTGTCGTGGCGGCCGCTGTGATTTTGGACGAGTTGAACCCCATTGTGGGATTGAACGACTCCAAACAACTCACGGCCAAGCGCCGTGAGCGTCTGTTTGACGAAATCAGGGCAAGGGCTTTGTGTTTTTCAATCGCAGAGGCCAGCGTGCAGGAAATTGACCAGTTGAACATTTTGCAAGCCACGATGCTGGCCATGAAGCGAGCCGTTGAAACTTTGCGGCTTCCACCTAAATTGGTACTGGTCGATGGCAACCGACTGCCCACGCTGACCATGCGAGCTGAAGCCATTGTGAAAGGCGATGCCTTGGTCCCTGCCATCTCTGCGGCCTCTATCTTGGCCAAAGTCTACCGAGACCGCTTGTGTCAAACCATGCACGAACGCTATCCCTTGTATGGCTTTGATCAGCACAAGGGCTACGGCACCGCCCAGCATTTGGAAGCCTTACAAACGCATGGACCTGCCGAATGCCACCGGATGACGTTTGCCCCAGTGCTCAGGAGCAAGCGATGAACCTGATCACCTCCCGAGACAACCCGCAGGTCAAGATTTGGCGACGGCTGGCACAAGACGGCACGGCATACCGCAAGGCTGAGCAGTTCTGGCTGGAGGGCGATCACCTGTGTCGTGCCGCCCTGGAGAGGGGTGTTCGTCCGCTGCAGATTGTGTTGTGTGCGTCCTTTTTTGAAGAACAAGGGCCGCAGTGGGCAGGCCTGAGTGAGCAGTTGTTTGTCCTGCCTGACACCCTGTTTGCCAGCTTGAGTGGCCTGGAGTCGCCAGCTCGAATGGGTTTTGTGGTGGCCTGGGCGGCTGAAAGAAAAGTCTTGCCGGATGCCATGACCGTGGTTCTGGATCGCCTGCAGGATGCCGGCAACGTTGGGGCCATATTGCGTTGTGCTTCGGCTTTTGGTTACCGCCAGGTGCTTGCCATCAAGGGCACAGCGGCCCTGTGGTCCCCAAAGGTTCTCCGGGCTGGCATGGGCGCCCACTTTGCTTTGCACATGGTCGAATCCGCCAGTGAAGCCGATGTGGCTGCTTTGCAGGTGCCCATATTGACCACCAGTTCACATGAGGGGCCGTTTTTGCACGCCTTGCTACAGAGCAAAACCTTGCCGCAAAAGTGCGCCTGGATTTTTGGGCATGAAGGTCAGGGCGTGAGTGACGGCTTGATGGCTTTGGCGCATCAAAAAGTACGCATTGCCCAGCCCGGTGGTGAAGAGTCACTGAACGTGGCCACTGCGGCCGCCATTTGTCTGCACGCCAGTGCAACCACCAGCTATTGAGCCCTTTAAGCGCAAGGGCTGGCTTGATTTGTGGCCGGATTGTCAGGGTTTTCGAGTGGTCCTCAGCTATAATGAGAGGCTTTCCCGCATCAACCTGTACGCCACAGTCCATCCCAGGCCCAATCCTCGAACAAGCAGCCAAAAAGAGATCGCATCTCTGGTGAGTGCTGAGGCGTACCCGAACTATTCCGGAGAACCCAGTGCTTTTGTCTCTTCAGGGAACCTTCCCACCCGCCATATTGGCGCTTGCAGACGGCACGGTCTTTATTGGTAACTCGATCGGAGCTCCCGGCTCCACCGTCGGCGAAGTGGTGTTCAACACCTCCCTCACCGGCTACCAGGAAATCCTCACAGACCCCAGTTATTGCCAGCAGATCGTCACCCTGACGTACCCGCACATTGGCAACTACGGGGTCAGTTTGGAAGACATCGAAGCTGACAAAGTCCATGCCGCAGGCTTGATCATCAAGGATCTGCCTTTGATCGCGAGCAACTTTCGCTCCACCCAAACCCTTTCCGCCTATCTGGCAGGCAACGGCACAGTGGCCATTTCAAATATTGACACCCGCCAGCTAACCCGCATCTTGCGCAGCAAGGGGGCCCAAAATGGCGCCATCCTGGGCTTGGCCAAAGGCCAGCAAGTCACCCAGGCCTTGATTGATCAGGCCACTGCGGCAGCCAAGGCGGCCCCTGAGATGGCAGGCCTGGACCTGGCGCAAAAAGTCTCGGTGGCTCAGCCTTACGCGTGGACTCAAACCGAGTGGACTCTGGGTGAAGGCTACGGCACTCTGGCATCACCCAAATTCCATGTGGTGGCCTATGACTTTGGGGTTAAGAAAAACATCTTGCGCATGCTGGCTCAGCGCGGCTGCAACGTCACTGTGGTGCCCGCCAAGACTGGTGCAGCAGACGTGCTTCGGTACCAACCCGATGGCATCTTTTTGTCCAATGGCCCAGGCGACCCTGAGCCTTGCGATTACGCCATTGCGGCTGCGGCGGAGTTGATCAACAGCGGTATTCCCACTTTCGGTATTTGTCTGGGCCACCAGATCATGGCCCTGGCCAGTGGGGCCAAGACTTTCAAGATGAAGTTTGGACACCACGGCGCGAACCACCCTGTGAAAGACATGGACACCGGCCGCGTCTCGATCACCAGCCAGAACCACGGGTTTGCGGTGGACGAAAAATCATTGCCCCCCAATTTGCGTGCCACCCATGTGTCCCTGTTTGACGGCACTTTGCAAGGCCTGGCGCGAACGGACAAGCCCTCATTCTGCTTTCAGGGACACCCTGAAGCATCGCCTGGCCCACACGATATTGCTTACCTTTTTGACCGCTTCATCGACTTGATGGAGGCCACATAACATGCCCAAGCGCACTGACCTCAAAAGCATTCTCATCATTGGCGCTGGCCCGATCATCATTGGTCAGGCCTGCGAGTTTGACTACTCTGGCGTACAGGCTTGCAAAGCTTTGCGCGAAGAGGGTTTCAAGGTCATCCTGATCAACAGCAACCCTGCGACGATCATGACCGACCCGGCCACGGCGGATGTGACTTACATCGAGCCCATCACTTGGCAAACGGTTGAGAAAATCATTGCCAAAGAGCGCCCCGATGCGATCTTGCCCACCATGGGCGGCCAAACAGCGCTGAACTGCGCACTGGACCTTTGGCACAACGGCGTGCTTGAGAAGTACAAAGTTGAGCTGATCGGCGCCACGCCTGAAGCCATTGACAAAGCAGAAGACCGCCTGAAGTTCAAGGACGCCATGACCAAGATCGGTCTGGGCTCTGCGCGCTCGGGCATCGCCCATAGTCTTGAAGAAGCCTGGGAAGTGCAAAAGACCTTGGGCTTTCCTACAGTCATTCGTCCCAGCTTCACCCTGGGCGGTACTGGCGGTGGCATTGCCTACAACCCGGAAGAGTTTGAAGTCATTTGCAAGCGCGGGCTGGAGGCTTCGCCCACCACAGAATTGTTGATCGAAGAGTCGCTCTTGGGTTGGAAAGAGTACGAGATGGAAGTGGTTCGTGACAAAGCGGACAACTGCATCATCATCTGCTCGATCGAAAACCTGGACCCGATGGGGGTCCACACCGGTGACTCGATTACCGTGGCGCCTGCACAAACGCTGACTGACAAGGAATACCAGATCATGCGCAATGCCTCGTTGGCAGTTTTGCGCGAAATCGGTGTGGACACGGGCGGTTCGAACGTCCAGTTTTCGATCAACCCGAAAGATGGTCGCATGGTGGTCATCGAGATGAACCCCCGTGTATCCCGTTCATCCGCCTTGGCTTCCAAAGCCACGGGTTTTCCGATCGCCAAAGTGGCCGCCAAACTGGCGGTGGGTTACACCCTCGATGAACTTCGCAATGACATCACTGGCGGTGCCACGCCTGCGAGTTTTGAGCCCAGTATTGACTATGTGGTCACCAAGATTCCACGTTTTGCTTTCGAGAAATTTCCGACCGCCGACAGTCGCTTGACCACCCAGATGAAGTCGGTGGGTGAGGTCATGGCCATTGGGCGCACTTTTCAGGAGTCTTTCCAGAAAGCCCTGCGCGGGCTGGAAGTCGGCGTGGACGGCATGAACGAGAAAACCCAAGACCGTGAAGTGCTCGAAAAAGAACTGGGTGAGCCTGGTCCTGAGCGCATCTGGTATGTGGGCGATGCGTTTGCCATGGGCCTGAGTGTGGACGAGGTGTTTGCCTTGACCAAGATCGATCCTTGGTTTTTGGTACAGATTGAAGAAATCGTCAAGATAGAACTGGAACTTGAAACCACCACCCTTGACGCCATCACGGCTGAAGAATTGCGTGCGCTCAAAAAGAAAGGGTTCTCTGACCGCCGTTTGGCCAAGCTGCTCAAAACGACCGAGCATGTCGTGCGGGCCCGCCGCCACGCCTTGAAAATTCGCCCTGTGTACAAGCGCGTGGACACCTGTGCGGCCGAATTCTCCACCGATACCGCTTACATGTATTCGTGCTACGAGGGTTATGGCGATGGTGAGTGCGAAGCTGAGCCCACCTCTCATAAAAAAATCATGGTGCTTGGAGGGGGACCTAACCGAATCGGGCAGGGCATTGAGTTCGATTATTGTTGTGTTCATGCGGCATTGGCATTGCGCGAGGATGGCTACGAAACCATCATGGTCAATTGCAACCCCGAAACCGTGTCCACCGATTACGACACCTCGGACCGCTTGTACTTTGAGCCAGTGACTCTTGAGGACGTGCTGGAGATCGTCGACAAGGAAAAGCCCACAGGTGTGATCGTTCAATACGGGGGGCAAACGCCTTTGAAGCTGGCCCTGGATCTGGAGGCGGCGGGTGTGCCCATCATCGGGACCAGCCCCGACATGATCGACGCGGCAGAAGACCGCGAGCGTTTCCAAAAGCTGTTGCAAGAACTGGGTTTGCGTCAGCCGCCCAATGCCACTGCCCGCACCGAGCCTGAGGCGCTGGAAAAAGCCGCTGCACTGGGTTACCCCTTGGTCGTGCGTCCCAGCTATGTGTTGGGTGGGCGCGCCATGGAAATTGTGCATGAGCAGCGCGATCTTGAGCGTTACATGCGCGAAGCGGTCAAGGTCTCGCACGACTCACCTGTCTTGCTGGACCGATTTCTGAACGATGCCATTGAGTGTGATGTCGATTGCCTGCGCGATCCCGAAGGCCAGACCTTTATTGGTGGCGTGATGGAGCACATCGAACAAGCCGGCGTACACAGCGGTGACTCGGCTTGCTCGCTCCCTCCTTATTCCCTGTCGGCCGAAACCGTGAATGAGCTGAAACGCCAATCGGCGGCGATGGCAGCCGCTTTGAACGTGGTCGGCTTGATGAACGTGCAGTTCGCCATTCAGCATATCGATGGCAAAGATGTCATCTACGTGCTGGAGGTGAATCCTCGCGCTTCACGCACAGTGCCTTATGTTTCCAAGGCCACGGGCATCCCCTTGGCAAAGGTCGCCGCCCGCTGCATGGCAGGCCAGTCGTTGGCATCTCAAGGTATCACCAAGGAAGTCACGCCCCCTTACTTCAGCGTGAAAGAAGCGGTGTTCCCCTTTGTCAAGTTTCCTGGTGTGGACACCATCCTTGGCCCTGAAATGAAGTCCACTGGCGAAGTCATGGGGGTTGGCAAAACCTTTGGTGAAGCCTTCGTGAAGAGCCAATTGGGTGCAGGCACTAAACTACCACGACCAACCAAGTCGGATGGCACACCATCGGGCAAGGTCTTCATTTCGGTGAAGAACACCGACAAGGCCCGTGCGGTTGAAGCGGCTCGACAATTGGTGGCTCAAGGCTTTGAATTGATCGCCACCAAAGGTACGGCTGCAGCTATCCAGGCTGCAGGGGTGAGTTGCGCGACCGTGAACAAGGTGACCGAGGGCCGCCCACACATTGTGGACATGATCAAGAACAACGAAGTGGTGCTGGTGATCAATACGGTCGAAGAACGTCGCAATGCGATCGCCGATTCCCGTCATATCCGCACTTCGGCGTTGCTCAATCGGGTCACGACGTTTACCACCATTGCAGGTGCAGAAGCGGCCGTAGAGGGCATGAAGTACATGGATCAGCTGGACGTTATTTCGATTCAGGAGATGCACGCCCAACTGGCCGCGTGAACCCGATGCCTTGCACTTTGTTGCAAGGCATAATGTTGTTAATGACCGCCGAGTTTCAACACTCGGCGGTTTGCTTTTGGAGAACCGAACATGTCTACCATTCCAATCACAAAACGCGGGGCTGAAAAGCTCAAGGACGAGTTGCACAGGCTCAAAACCGTTGACCGTCCTGGCGTGATTCAAGCCATTGCTGAAGCCCGAGCCCAGGGAGATCTGAGCGAAAACGCTGAATACGATGCAGCCAAAGACCGTCAAGGCTTTGTTGAAGGTCGCATTCAAGAAATTGAGGGCAAGTTGTCGGCTGCGCAAATCATCGATCCAGTCTCGGTGGACGCAGGCGGGCGCGTGGTGTTTGGCACGACCGTGGCGCTCGAAGACGAGAGTACGGGCGAGGTGGTCAATTACCAGATCGTGGGTGAGGATGAGGCCGATTTGAAGTTAGGCCTGATCAACATCAGCAGTCCGATTGCCCGTGCCTTGATTGGCAAGGAAGAGGGTGATGTGGCCGAAGTACAAGCACCGGGTGGCTTGCGTCGTTACGAAATCGTGGGTGTTTCGTATATCTGACAAGCGAGCAAGGCCGATTGGCAATCGGCCTTCATGGGTTGTAAAGAGGCCGCCGAGGCCTGTTCCTGGGTTTAGTCCAGGCGACCTTTTTTGATGGATTTTTGTTTGGGCTTGGCCCGCTTGATTTGTCCACCCGCAGCCAGGCGCTGGTTGCCCAGGACGCGAACTGTTTTGACCTCGGGGCGTTGACCGCCACGCGAGCTGTATTTCAGAATTTTAAAGTCACGTGGACCTGCTTTGCGGTCCTCGTCGGCTTCCTTGATTTTTTCAGGCTGAGGGCGCCAAAGAATTAACAATTTACCAATGTGCTGGATCGGCGCCGCACTGAGCTGGTCACTGAGTTGGGTAAACATGGCCTCGCGCGCGGCGCGATCATCGCCCAGAACGCGGATCTTGATCAAGCCGTGTGCATTCAAGGCCGCTTCGGTTTCCTTGATGACAGCAGGGGTCAGGCCATCGCCACCGATCATGACGACTGGGTCAAGGTGATGGGCATCGGCGCGAAAAACTTTGCGCTCGGCAGGTGTGAGTTGTATTTGGGACATCCCCTATTATCCCCGCAAGGACGCAAAAGAATGAAAGTCAAAACCAAAAGTAAAAAGGTCAACAAAGCCTGGTTGAACGACCATGTCAATGACACCTACGTTAAATTGGCCCTGAAAGAGGGATACCGAGCTCGGGCAGCCTACAAACTGAAAGAAATTGACGAAACCCTCGGCTTGATCCGTCCGGGAGATTTGGTGGTCGATCTGGGCTCAGCCCCGGGTGCCTGGAGCCAGTACTTGCGTCGGCGCTTGTCGCCCGATGGGGCGGCCGTGGGGGGGCTGAATGGCACCATCATTGCGCTTGATCTCTTGCCCATGACCGCGGTGGAGGGGGTGCATTTCATCCAGGGGGACTTCCGTGAAAACGAGGTCTCGGTCATGCTGGAAGCTGCTTTGCAGGGCCGTCAAGCCGATGTGGTGGTCTCGGACATGGCGCCCAACTTGTCTGGCATCGAGTCGTCAGACGCAGCACGCATCACGCATTTGATCGAGCTGGCGGTGGAGTTTGCCCAAAACCACATGAAGCCTCAAGGGGCCTTGGTGGTCAAAGTATTCCACGGCAGTGGCTATAGCCAGATTGTGAAGATGTTCAAAGAGACTTTCAAAGTGGTCAAGCCGATCAAGCCCAAGGCGTCCCGAGACAAGTCTTCCGAAACTTTTTTGGTGGGCATGGGCCTCATCAATGCCATTTGAGGGGTTAATTCCTCGGTTTTTGAGGGCTAAAACAAGGTTCTTGCCACTTGACGACTTATGTCGGGCCTAAAATGAGTTCAGTCATTTATTAAATTGGAGAGTCTCTTGAATAACCCCTGGTTTTCCAAAATTGCCGTCTGGATGGTGATTGCCATGGTGCTGTTCACCTTGTTCAAACAGTTTGACAACCGTGGTGTCGCAGGTGCGAATGCCGTGGGCTATTCAGACTTTCTGGAAGAGGTTCGCAGCAACCGGATCAAGAGCGCCACAATTTCCGAGAGCCCAGGCGGCACCGAAATTATCGCCATCACAAACGATGAGCGACGCATCAAGACAACGGCTACTTATCTGGACCGTGGTCTGGTGGGTGATTTGATCAACAGCGGCGTTAAGTTCGATGTCAAACCCCGTGAAGAAGGCTCCTTACTGATGACTTTGCTCGTCAGTTGGGGACCCATGCTGCTCTTGATTGGTGTTTGGGTTTATTTCATGCGCCAGATGCAGGGCGGTGGCAAAGGCGGTGCCTTCAGCTTCGGCAAGTCCAAGGCGCGCATGATGGACGAAAACAACAACAACACCACCTTTGCTGATGTGGCCGGTTGTGATGAA
>NZ_JBIKHV010000083.1:0-9366 GCF_044361985.1 Limnohabitans sp.
GTCACCAAACGCACGAGAAACTGGGCCCCGCCCTCTTGGCGAAACACCGTAGCCGAGACGGTCCAGGCAGAAGGCAGGCCGGCCACACGGGCTGAGCACATTTCGATGCGGCCAGTGGCCAGCGCCATGCGCAACAAGGATTGCACCTCGCCTTGGCTGTCGCCTTCAAAACATTCACGCACATCGCGACCGACCAGGCGTTTGCCTGCGTCCTTGAGCAAAGACTGCGCCCCCACGTTGGCTTCGAGCACCCGCTGGGTGCCGGCGTCGACCATCAACACGGCTTCGGACGAGGTGTCAAACAGCACCCGGTAACGCGCTTCGATGTGGCGCAGTCGCAAATAATCGCGCTCCATCGACTGTTGGGTTTCTACCAAACGGCGCTGCAACTCGGCCAGGCTTTCCAGATCGCGGCCCATGGCTAGCAACTTTCCACCACCAAGGGGCAACACCACATATTGCAAAGCCACCTCATTGCCCATGGGCGAGGTGTGGTTGACATGGCGCCAGCGCATCACCTCGGGCGCCCCCTGAGACTGCAGCATGTCCTGGATCTTGATTCGGCTTTCGCTGGTGACGGTGTCGATCCAGCGACGACCGATCCAGGCCTGACAACCCAGAGAAGCCAAGGTATCGCGTCCGATTGAAACGTCCTCAATCACCCCGTGCGGGTCCATGACCAAGGTGAGATCCGACACCACCCCCAGCAACTGGGAGAAGGTGGACGGATCCAGTGAGGGAAGCTTCATGTTGTAAACGAACCGCGTTTGAGTATCAGGAAGTTGACACTTGAATTTGTCATGCCAGTATAGGCCCTATAAACAGGTCAGAACCATTTCCTTCAGTTTCTAATGTCATACAGCACACCAAACTAGACATTTCATGCGACTTTGGGGCCGCCCGAAGGCATATGTTGCAAGATTCGGCGGACCGTGACCGGGGCATCTTCAGCAATGACCTCTGCAGCCAGGCATTGCATGCGGTCTGGTGCCAGGAAAGCCATCGGGCCACCCGCAAAAATCCGCATGCTCAGGTTGTCCGAGCTGTCCCGAAGCTGCGGCAACAAAGCCGCCAGCGTGTCCAGGTGCCGATCGGTGCTGATCGACAAGCCCACAGCATCAAACCAATCGGACTGAAACAAGTGCTTGAACTCGGGCACATCCTGAGGCACCCCCACCGTCACCGTCCAACCGGCCCGCTTGAAAAATTCACTGAGCATGAACAGCCCCATGCTGTGCTGGGCGCCCGGCTCGGTCAATAAAAGCAGGCTCCAGCCGTTGCGCTCTTGGGGGGCTTCCTGCAAAAACTCAACACTGAAGTCGTGCAGCAATTGCTGCAAATGACAAGACGCGATGGTGGTCATGGCGAAGTCCAGACGGTCTGCACCCCACCACTCCCCCAGTAAACGCGCACAAGGCGTGATGCCTTGTAGATAGATGTCTTCCAGCGATTGGCCTTGGCGCTGCCAGCCAAAGACCACTTGCCTCGCAGCATCCAGGCCCTGCAAACAAGCCTGCGCGAGGATCTGGATTTGTGCCAGGTCGATGGCTGACTTGCCCGTGAAAGAGGTTCCTCCCACCAGGCGTGGACCGACCGGCGCACCCTGCCTCAGGGCTTCAGGCCAGTGATGTGCCGCGCCCAGCGGCGAGGGCTGGGACGGGGAGTTTTCGACATTGAATTGAGCCATGACAAGCACCGATCATCAGAGGGATACACCAGCGGCAGACGCCTAAATGCAGGCGTGCTCGTCGCGAGATTGGCGTTGAGCCGGGCACCTGAATGCCCTGACAGAACACAAGGTTGAGTGTGGGTTGATTCCTTGTCCTTGTATTGAGTGTAAACCCTAAAATTCTAAAATATTGTCAATTTATGTTGACACAATGTATGTCCAGTCTTACATTCATTCCAAGCCCAACTGTCCAACAAGGTTCTTCATGCCCGCATCCTCCCCCCAGGTTTTGTACACGCCAGCGCAACGCGCCCGGCGCGATGCGACCGCCTGGACCCTGGTGCAAGGTATCCTCGCCCCGGTTCAGTTTTTGATCTTCGGGATCAGCCTGTACTTGGTGGTGCGCAGTTTGCAGACCGGCGAGCACACCGACTGGGCGCTGGGATCAGTGGTGCTTAAAACCATTGCGCTCTACGCCATCATGGTCACCGGTGCCATTTGGGAAAAAGTGGTGTTTGGTCAGTACTTGTTTGCCCCGGCCTTCTTCTGGGAAGACATCGTAAGCATGGGCGTGATGGCCCTGCACACGGCATATATATGGGTCTGGTGGCAAGGTCAGTGGAGCGCCAACGACCAGCTGCTGCTGGCACTGGCCGCTTACCTGAGCTATGCGGTCAACGCTGCGCAGTACATCCGCAAGTTGCGCATGGCGCGCCTGCAAAAGCAACCCACCGACCTGTCCCATCCTTTGCCCGACTCGGGTGCACAGGCCAGCGTATGAGCACCGTCATCCCGATCCGCGCAGAAACTTCTGGTTGCACCGATGTGGTGCCTCTGGTCGAACGTGGTCAACGTGAGGTGTTTTGCGGCCTGACGGGCATCATCTGGCTGCACCGCAAAATTCAAGATGCCTTCTTTTTGGTGGTGGGTTCACGCACCTGTGCGCACCTGATCCAGTCGGCTGCCGGTGTGATGATTTTTGCCGAGCCCCGCTTTGGCACCGCCATCATTGACGAGCGTGACCTGGCGGGCCTGGCCGATGTGCACGAAGAACTCGACCGCGTGGTCCAGCAGCTGCTGGCGCGCCGCCCCGACATTCGCCTGCTTTTCTTGGTGGGATCGTGCCCCTCCGAAGTCATTAAACTCGATTTAACGAAGGCAGCAGAGCGCCAAAACCAGCTCCACCAACCCGCCGTGCGCGTGCTCAACTACTCGGGCAGCGGCATCGAAACCACCTTCACCCAAGGTGAGGATGCTTGTCTGGCGGCCATGGTGCCAGGCTTGCCCTTCCCATCAGCGACCGCCCTGCCCGACCAAACAGCCCCTGCGCTGATGGTGGTGGGCACACTGGCCGATGTGGTCGAAGACCAGTTGCGCATCTTGCTTGAACGCATGGGCTTGTCGGTCACCTTTTTCCCGCCTCGCAACTCCCAGGCCATGCCGGTGTTGGGCCCGCACACCCGGTTTTTGCTGGCCCAGCCCTTTTTGGCCGATACCGCCCGCGCTTTGCAGTCGCGTGGGGCGCAACACCTGCCTGCGGCATTCCCGTTGGGCGTAGAAGGCACGACCGCTTGGCTGCAAGCGGCAGCCACCGAATTTGGTGTGACGCCCGAAGTATTTGAGCAAGCCATCGCGGTGCCGCGCCAGCGCGCCGAAAAGGCCCTGGCGGTGCAACGCGAAATGTTGCAAGGCCAGCGCATCTTTTTCTTTCCCGACTCGCAGCTCGAAATTCCCCTGGCCCGTTTTGTGCACCGCGAACTGGGCATGGACCTGGTGGAAGTGGGCACCCCGTATTTGCACCGCCAGCACATGGCCGCCGAATTGGCCTGGTTGCCCGCAGGCACCCGCATCAGCGAAGGCCAGGATGTGGACCGCCAACTCGACCGGTGTCTTGCCGACGCGCCTGATCTGGTGGTGTGCGGCCTGGGCCTGGCCAACCCGCTGGAGGCCCAGGGCATCGCCACCAAGTGGGCCATCGAGCTGGTCTTCACCCCCATTCAGGGCTACGAACAAGCGGCCGATCTGGCAGGCCTGTTCAGTCGCCCGCTCAAGCGCCGCATCAAGCTGGCGGCCTGATCAGCGCAGGAACCAACCCATGCAACTGACGCTCTGGACTTACGAAGGCCCCCCCCACGTGGGCGCCATGCGCATCGCCACAGCCATGCGCGATGTGCACTATGTATTGCACGCACCGCAGGGCGACACTTACGCCGATTTGTTGTTCACCATGATCGAGCGGCTGCCGCGCCGCCCACCGGTCACGTACACCACCTTTCAGGCGCGCGACTTGGGGGGCGACACCGCAGAACTCTTCAAGGAAGCCGCACGCCAAGCCATGGAACGCTACAAGCCAGCGGCCATGCTGGTCGGATCGTCTTGCACCGCCGAACTGATCCAGGACGACCCGGGTGGTCTGGCGCAGGCCCTGAAGCTGCCGATTCCGGTGGTGGCCCTCGACCTGCCCTCTTACCAGCGCAAGGAAAACTGGGGCGCCAGCGAGACCTTTTACCAACTGTGTCGCCACCTGGTCCACAAGCCCGGCGACAAAGTCGCCAAGGCCCGCCCCAGCTGCAACATTCTGGGCCCGAGCGCCTTGGGATTTCGCCACCGCGATGACGTCAAGGAGATCACCCAACTGCTGAACCAGCTGGGCGTGGACGTGGCGGTGGTGGCCCCCTTGAACGCCAGCGTAGCCGACCTTCAAAAACTGGCCGAAGCCGACTTCAACGTGGTGCTTTACCCAGAAGTCGGCCTCGCCGCTGCGCAATGGCTGCAGCGCCAGTTTGACCAACCCTTTACCAAAACCGTGCCCCTGGGCAGCCACGCCACGCGCGACTTCATCGCCGAAGTCTGCGCCCTCACCGGCCTGGCTGTACCCGCCCACGACCCCGACAACGCACACGCCCACTGGTATGCCAAATCGGTCGACTCGACCTACCTGACGGGCAAGCGTGTTTATATATTTGGTGACGCCACACATGCGGTGGCTGCGGCCCGCATTGCCAGCCAGGAGATGGGCTTTGAAGTAGTGGGCTTGGGCACTTACAGCCGCGAATTTGCCCGAGAGGTGCGCGATTGCGCCAAGCTCTATGGCATCGAAGCCCTCATCACCGACGACTACCTTGAGGTCGAGACCCAGATCAACGCACTGCAACCCGAGCTGATTTTGGGCACGCAAATGGAGCGCCACATTGCCAAGCGCCATGGCATCCCCTGCGCTGTGATTTCGGCCCCGGTGCATGTGCAGGACTTCCCGGCGCGTTACGCGCCGCAAATGGGTTTCGAAGGCGCAAATGTGCTGTTTGACACCTGGGTACACCCACTGATGATGGGCCTCGAAGAACATCTGATCGGCATGTTCCGGGAAGACTTCGAATTCCATGCCGGTGCGGCCCCCTCGCACCTGGGCAGCACCCGCCCGGCATCAGACAAGGCCGTGCACGTAACCGCTGAATCCAAGCCTTCAACAGACACACTGACACCCGTCAGTGTGCAAGCCGTCGCGCCCCCAGCCCAAGCCGCTTCGAACCAGGCCACCTGGAGCCCTGAAGCCGAAAAGGAGCTGGGCAAGATTCCGTTCTTTGTGCGTGGCAAAGCCCGCCGCAACACCGAGCGATTTGCCCAAGACCTGGGCGTGGTCACCATCACCGTGGAGACCCTCTACGATGCCAAAGCCCATTTCAGCCGGTAAGCAGGCACACTTCGGCGCACCCCGCATGAGCGTGGTGCTGTTGACCATGGACAGCCACCTGGCCAGCGCCGCCGACAGCGCCGCGCAGCGCCTGGCTGAGCAACTGCCTGGCCTGCACCTGCAAACCCACAGCGCCTCGGCCTGGCGCGACAGCGACAGCGCCCTGGCTGCCTGCCTGGCCGCAGTGGCGCAAGCCGATATCGTCATCGTCACCATGCTTTTCATGGAAGACCACTTTCTGCCCGTGCTCGATGCCCTGCAGGCACGGCGTGGCCATTGCGATGCCATGGTCTGCATCATGTCGGCGCCGCAAGTCACGCAACTCACACACATGGGCAAGTTGGTCATGGGCCGCGAGTCGGGTGGTCTGATGGCCTTGCTCAAAAAACTCCGTCCCAGCGCCAAAAACAAAGACACCGGCGAGGACAAAGGCGCTTCGGCCAGCGCAGGCTCCAAACAAATGGCCATGCTGCGCCGCCTGCCCAAGCTGCTGCGCTTCATTCCCGGCACCGCCCAGGATTTGCGAATTTTCTTCCTAACCATGCGCTACTGGCTGGCCGGTTCCGAGCACAACATCGAGCAGATGGTCAAAACCCTGGTGCACCGCTACGCCCAAGGGCCACGCGAACACCTGCGCGCTCTGGCTCAGCCCGAAGAGCCCATTGAATACCCCGAGGTGGGCCTGTACCACCCGCAGATGAAAAACCGCATCAGCGAACAGCTGAGCGACCTGCCTGGCCACAGCCGCAAAGACCAGCCTGCCGTGGGCCTGCTTTTGCTGCGCTCTTATTTGCTGGCAGGCAACACCGCGCATTACGACGCGGTCATCATGTCCTTGCAAGCGCGTGGCCTGCGGGTGATTCCGGCGTTTGCCAGTGGCCTGGATTCGCGTCCTGCCATGGACCGTTTTTTCAAAGAAGACAGCGGCTCGAAGATCCAGTCCTTGGTGTCGCTCACCGGTTTTTCACTGGTGGGAGGCCCGGCCTACAACGATGCCAGCGCTGCAGAAGTGGCCCTGAGCGAGCTCGATGTGCCCTACATCGCCGCACACCCGCTGGAGTTCCAGACAATTGAACAATGGGGCAGCTCTACACGCGGCCTGCTGCCGGTTGAAAACACCATCATGGTGGCCATTCCAGAACTCGACGGCTCCATCCTGCCCATGGTCTATGGTGGCCGCCCCGGCCCCGCAGGACAAACCTGCAACGGCTGCGACAAGCACTGCACCTTCCCCAGCGGCCCGCGCAGCCAGGACATGTTCACCTGCACCGAGCGCACCGAAATGCTCACCTCACGGATTGAGCGCCTGGTGCGTCTGCGCAACAAGCCCCGCGCCGAACGCAAGCTGGCCATCGTGCTGTTTAACTTTCCACCCAATGCCGGCAGCGTTGGCACCGCCGCTTATTTGTCGGTCTTCCAGTCCCTGTTCAACACCCTGCAACGGCTGTCAAGCGAAGGTTACCGGGTCAAGCTGCCGGACAGTGTGGACGACTTGCGCAACCGCCTGCTGCAAGGCAATGCCAGCCAGTACGGCACGCAGGCCAATGTGTTGCACGCCATGGACACCGCACACCATGTGAAAAACGAACGCTGGCTGCACGAGATCGAAGCACAGTGGGGACCCGCCCCTGGCAAGCACCTGACCAACGGGCAATCGCTCTTCATCTTGGGTGCAGACTTTGGCCAGGTGGTGGTGACTGTGCAACCAGGCTTTGGCTACGAAGGCGACCCGATGCGCTTGCTGTTTGAAACCGGCTGCGCCCCCACACACGCTTTCAGCGCCTTTTACCGCTACCTGCGCGATGACTATGCCGCGGATGCGGTGCTGCACTTCGGCACGCACGGCGCCCTCGAATTCATGCCAGGCAAACAAACCGGCTTGTCGGCCCAATGCTGGCCTGACCGCCTGATCGGGGCCCTGCCTAATATTTACCTTTACGCGGCCAACAACCCCTCAGAAGGAGCTTTGGCCAAGCGCCGCGGCGCGGCAACCCTGGTCAGTTACCTGACCCCCTCACTCACCCACTCCGGTCTTTACAAAGAGCTGGTCAGCCTGCAGCAATCGATTGAACGCTGGCAACAAATGGGGCCTGACCAGGCGCTGGACCGTGCCAGCTTGGGCGAGCTCATCCACGAACAAGCCCGCGCCATCGACCTGGAGGTGCCAGCCACCTCGGGCGACGACCACACCCCCTGGATTGAGCAACTGCAAAACCAGCTGCTCGAACTCGAATACGCGCTGATTCCAGAAGGCCTGCACGTCATGGGCCAGGCGCCCAGCCGCACCCAACGCCTGCAGACCCTCAAGGTCATGGCCGATGCGATGGGTCTGAGCACAAGCCTGAACACCCCCGACTTCATGGAAGCCCTGGTCGATGGGGCCAGCCAAGCCCAGCTGAGCGCCAGCCTGCAAGACAGTGAAGACAAAGCCCAGGCCGAATCCTTGCGACAACTGGTGCGCACCAACCGCCTGCTGGGTGAAGACCACGAAATGGCAGGCTTGATGCGCGCCCTCGATGGCCGCTACCTGCAACCCGCTCCGGGGGGTGACCTGATCCGCAATGCCGACGTGCTGCCCACTGGCCGCAACCTGCATGGCCTGGACCCTTTTCGCATGCCATCGGCCTTTGCCGTACTTGACGGCAAGCGCCAGGCCGACAAGTTGCTGGCCCGCTACGCCCAAGACCACCAAGACCTGCCAGAGACCGTGGCCATGGTGCTCTGGGGCACTGACAACCTCAAGACCGAAGGCGGCCCATTGGCGCAAGCCCTGGCCCTGATGGGTGCCGCCCCACGCTTTGACAGCTACGGTCGATTGGCAGGCGCCATGCTGGTGCCGTTGGCCGAACTGAAGCGTCCGCGCATCGATGTGGTCATCACGCTGTCGGGCATCTTTCGTGACCTGTTGCCCATGCAGATTCGTTTGTTGGCCGAAGCGGCCTTCATGGCGGCCAGCGCCGATGAGCCGGCTGAGCAAAACTTCATCCGCAAACACGCGCTGGCCTTTATGACCGAGCACGAAGGCAGCACGCTGGAGTGCGCATCGCTGCGGGTATTTGGCAACACCGAAGGGGCCTACGGCGCCAACATCAACCACTTGATCGACAGCAGCTGCTGGGAAAACGAAAATGAGCTGGGCGATGCTTTCACCCAACGCAAAGGCTTTGCTTATGGCCGCGAGGGCCGTCCGGTGCGCAACACCGCCGTATTGACCAGTGCGCTGGCCAGCGTGTCACTGACCTACCAAAACCTGGACTCGGTCGAACTGGGCGTGACCAGCATCGACACCTACTTTGACACCCTGGGCGGCATCAGCCGTGCCGTGCTGCAAGCCAAACACCAGCGCGATGGCAACGCCGCCGAAGCCCCACCGGTTTTCATTGGCGACCAGACCCAAGGCGAGGGTGTGGTGCGCAGCCTGACCGAGCAAGTGGCGCTGGAAACCCGCAGCCGCATGCTCAACCCCAAGTGGCATGAAAGCATGTTGCAACACGGCTACGAAGGCGTGCGCCAAATCGAGGCCCACCTGACCAACACCATGGGCTGGTCCGCCACCACCGGTCAGGTCCAACCCTGGGTTTACCAGCAATTGGCACAGACCTTTGTGCTTGACCCGGCGATGCGCGAACGCATGGCCCAACTGAATCCCACCGCATCGGCCAAAGTGGCCAACCGCCTGCTGGAGGCTACCCGCCGCCAGTACTGGCAACCCGACGCCGAGACCATGTCAGCTCTGCTGCGTGCCGGCGAAGAACTTGAAGACCGCCTTGAAGGCATACAAGAAGGACTCCCAGCATGATCGAAACCACCAGCATCCCCGTGAACAGCATCCAGAGGGTACGCGGCGCAGACGGCGAAGGCAGCGTGCAGTTCCAGATGGACCCCTCCGTCAAGATCGGCACGGCCAAAGTTTTTGCGGTCTATGGCAAGGGGGGCATCGGCAAGAGCACCACCTCTTCCAACCTGTCGGTGGCCTTCAGCAAGCTGGGCAAACGCGTGCTGCAAA
>NZ_JBIKHV010000017.1:0-33622 GCF_044361985.1 Limnohabitans sp.
AAAGCCGAAATGGTGATCGCCGCTCAGAGGGGCGCACAGAAGGCCGGGATGGCGAACGCCGTGACGGTCGTCGTGGAGGCCGTGATGGTCGACGTGGCGAGCGCAGCGAAGGGACTGCTGGCGAAATCCGCGCACCCCGCGAAGGTGGTCGTCGCGGTGAAGGCCGTGGTGAGGGTCGTGAAGGCCGCAGCGAATTGCGTGAAGGAGAAGCCCGCCCTGTTCGCGGTGAACGTGATGAGCGAGGAGAACGCGCAGAGCGTCCTGCACGTGAAGGCCGTCGCGACGGTCGCGGCGAAAACCGCAACGAAGGCAGAAACGAAGTCCGAAGTGATGCCCAACCAGAACTGAACGCCGAGGGCAATGAAGTTCGCAACGAGCGCGCGCCCCGTGGTGAAGGCCGTGGTGAAGGCCGTGGCGAAGGTCGCCGTGAGCGTGGCGATCGCGGTGGCGAAGGCCGACGTGAGCGTGGCGATCGTGGTGGTGAACGCCGCCAAGGTGAAGCAGCGCCCAGCGATGCCCTCCCCCCTGAATCCGAGGTGATCATTGCTGAAGGGCAAGAAGCCCAGGCCAACCTGGATGGCAGCGGATCCTCGGAAAAACGTGAGCGCCGCTCGCGTGATCGCTACGGTCGTGACCGTCGTGAACGCGCAAGCGAACCACGCCAGGAAACCCCTGGCGAAGAAACACAAGCTGATCTGAACACTGACCCATCCTCTGCGCCCGTCGCTGAAGTCACTGGCGAAGATCGGCCCGCTACACGCTCTTATTTTGAGCGTGCCCAGCAGGCAGCAGCAACCCCTGCGGCTCAGGAAGTGCATGCGCCCATCGGCGAAGCACCCCTTGAAGCCCCACTTGCCAGCAACCTGACGGCAGCAGCTTCGGTGGCACCTGTTGCCGAGCCGATGGCCGCCCCAGCCCCAGCGGCAGTGGCGACTGCTGCACCGGCTGCACCCGCAGTGGCAACTCGCGCAGCCTTGCCTTCAGCGGCCAGCTATCACTTGCAAATCGACAGTCTGCAACAGGTGGCGCAGGACTCTGGTCTTGTTTGGGTCAACTCGGATGCGGACAAGGTGGCGACAGTTCAGGCAGCCATTGCCGCTGAAATCAAGCCAGCCCGCGTCCCACGCGAGCGTCCACCTGCGGTGGTGCTGAATGAAGGTCCCTTGGTTTTGGTGGAAACACGCAAAGACCTGAAAGACATGAACTTGCCGTTCTAAGCGCACGTAACTGCGCTGCGCGCTGCTGAAAAACCGGGTTGATCACCCGGTTTTTTTATGACTTAAAAGGCTAAAAACACCGGTATTCAGCAGGACTCACCGATCGGGCTGAAGGCTAGGATATCCGTGCATGTCAGCTCTGGGGCACCAAAGCGGCCTGCTTCCAAGCTTGTGCCGCCGCTGCGGGTTCTTGCCGTTGTTCAGCCAATTCGGCCAACGCACACCAAGCCCGGCGCTTCAATGTCGGGGCTTGCAAACCCTTCACCGCCTGAGCCAAAAGGCCTTGTGCCTTGCCCCACAACTGGTGGCGCAAACACACCATGCCCGCCAGATACTGCCAACGCGCATCTTGGGGATGGGCTTGCTGGGCGGCTTCTACCCGAGCCAACCATTGCAGGGCATCGTCTGCATGAATGTCTGTCAGACTGGCCTCCATGGCTTGCACCATGCGAGTCAACTGATCAGCCGTCCAATTCGACTGCTGCGATTGCAAAGAGGCCCACAAAGGCTGGAGCCACTGCCTGGCCAACGCACTGCTTCCGCCCAAAGCCACCAGGCGCATCGCGGCTTCTGCGGCAAGGTCAGGCATGTTGCGCTGGGCTGGGGTTAAGCTCAACCACAAACGCACAACAGCATCGGCATCGTGGGTGTGCGACAACCACTCCGATATCAGGCTGCGCACCAGGCTGTTGGCTGTTGCTGGCGTGAATGCGCGATGTTTGGCCAACAAAAGCGCCGTGTCCAAAGCCTTTGCAGGTTGGCCCGCCAACCGGGCCGCTTTGAGCTGCAGCCGCATGGCCACCATGCGACGCGCTGAAGCTGGTGCCAAAGCCTGCAACAAAGCCAAGCTTCCAGCCGCATCCCTGTCGTCGAGCAACCAGCGGGCTGCACGAAGCTGGGCGCCCTCGGTCAATGTCTGGCGCTCCGAAGACGACCCCTCTTTTGCAGACTGAATGGCCTCTTGCAAGTGGATTTGTCGCAAATCACGGTCTTGCAAGGCATGTGCCGACTCGGCCACCATGATGTGCGCCACCGTTCGCAAAGAGACTGCATGGTCAAGCTGGAGACCCGCATCCCTCAATAGTGTTTCTTTTTCAAGCGCTGATTGCGCCGACTTGCGCGCCCGCAAAAAACGCCCGGCCATGAACTGGCTGATCGAATCAAGCATCGCGGCATAGGCAGCCCGTTCTTTTTGCTGAAGGCGCCAGCGCTTGGCCTGCTTGGGCAACGACAGCAAGGCCGACAAAGCCTGCTGTGCCAACACCACCACCAGCACCACCAGGCCCAACACCAACAGCACCAAATTGAGCGAAAAATCAACCCGGTAAGGCGCCAAAAACAAAGTCACCGTGCCCTGGTTGTGCCCGGCAAGCCATGCTGCTGCAGCGGCCAATGCAAACAAACTGATAAGCCAAAGAGCTGCGCGCATACCCGCTTACCTTCCCGCCGCAGCTGTGGCCAACGCGGTCAAAGACCCTTCCAGGGGCGGGATCTCGCTGGCTTTCAGCTGCACACCGGATTGCTCCAGCAACTGCAGCAGTTGGGTTGTTTTGCGAGAAGAGGCATCGGCATAGCGGCGCACGATGACGGCCGCAGAAGCCAGGTCTGCTCGGGCCGCATCTTTTTGTCGGGCCAACAAACCCAGACGGGCATTGAGCAATTTGAGCTTGATGTTTTCACGCAGGAAAAAACCCTGGTCTGGCGACAACAAGGCCGCTTCGGGCGATTCGATGCGGCTCACACGCACCAAGCCCTTGATCTGGTCTGCAAACTGGTTCAAACCCGCCATCCACCACGATGGCGGGGGTGGGGGCGGGGAACGGCCAGCTTCGGCCAAAGACCGACTCATGGCCGCTGTCGGCAACTCCTGATTGGCCAGCACCAAGCCATCCACCAAAGCCACGCCCTCATCCAGCTTGATCAACAAGCCTGGCAAATCAAACACATTGGCCGTTTTGAGACGATCCAGGTCTTTTTCGAGTGCCCGGAGGACTGGGGCCAGACGCGGTTGTGCAGCACGCTGCACCCTCAACTGCGCCGACTTGAGCGTGGCCAACAAAGGCTCCACACTGCCTGTCAACTGAGCCTGCTGCTGAGCCATGCGCAAAGCCGATTCAATGTCGACCACCAAATTTTCATCGCGTGATCGCGACAGGCTTTGCATCAATTCTTCCAGCTGTCCTCGCTGCAGGGCCACTTCACCCAAGCGCGCCTCGACCAATGCCAGCCGCGCGGCGCTGTCTTTCACGGTCTCCTGCGCCTGTTTGGCCCATGCTTTGGCCTCCAGCGACTGCTGCCCGGCATCTGCACTTTGCCGAGCCAGTTGCTCTTGAATGCGTGACAGCTTTTGCCACAGCAAAACCGACACCAGCAAAGCCAAGCTGGCCATCCCGATCGCAAGCCACCGAAACCATGCGAGCCACACGGGCGCGGGTGCCGAAGCCACGGGCTTTGCAAAAGATGAAACAGTTTCGGGTGTGGGGGTCATGCCAGCGATTTTATAGACTCTGCTTGGGCTGCTAGGCCGGCAGGCACAGTGTCCACCCTGCCCCAGCCTGATGCCAGAAGCCTCTGGGCAATGCGGGGGTGCGTGGCCAGCGCCCTCGCCTGCGACAAAGGCAAGTCCGGACACGCCTGAAGCAGGTGCTGCGCCGCCTCGGAACTGCTGAACAACCACCAACTGCCATCGGTCATGGCCTGGTGTGCACGCTGGCATTGCTCGGGCGTCAATTCGGGAGCCTGGCGCACATAAGCCACGGCTTGAAAGACCTGCAGACCTTCGCTTTCAAGCTGTTGGGCCAGCCAATCGCGCCCCGCCACCTGGCCCTGGGCATCCGCACCGCGAACAATCAAGACGGATGGCTGGGCACGCACTGCCTCAGCCACGGCGGCCTGCACCTGGCCTGCCACCAAAGTCCACAAGGCTTCAGAGTCAAACTGTGCGGCCTTTTCATCAGGGGAGTCGATCAAGCCCTCGGGCCAGCCCGACGCCAGCAAGGCTGCCCGGGTGCCGGGGCCTGTCGACCAGGCCCGGCAATTTGGCACCGCCAGGCCCTCAGGCTGGGCCGCCATGAAAAAACGCACCGCATTGGCACTGACAAACATCACGGCCAAGTGATGGGCACCCGCCTGCCAGGCCTGCACCAACCCCGAGGCTTCAGACAACCCAGCAATTTCGATCAAGGGCAATGTTTCGCTGTCCACACCAAGCGCCCGCAAAGCCTGCGCCCAAGCCATTGCCTCACGCTCAGGTCGGGTCACGATCACCCGGGGATGGTTCAATTCGGGCCCGCCCGTCATATCGGCTGGTGAACTCAATGCGCTCCGCCGTCACGCAGGGCCTGCGCCACACTCAGCCCCAGGGCCTCTGCGGCTGTCAAGCCATCGGTGCTGGCATGGGCCTCGGCCATGACCAAGGTGGTGGCGCCTTCCGGATCACCCCAAGCCGCTTGCAGCTTGAGAACGCCCCCCTCGATGGTGGCGTGAGCAGCCAAGGGCATGGAGCAGCTGCCCCCCATGGCCCGGCTCACGGCGCGCTCGGCTGCCACGCGGCGCCATGAGGGCGCATCGGCCAGGGGTGCTAATAAGGTGCGCAAGTCGTCTCGGTCACTGCGAATCTCAATGCCCAACGCGCCCTGACCTGCGGCGGGCAGCATCTGGTCGGTTTCAAAAATATGGCGAATGCGCTGGGACAAACCCAGGCGTTTAAGACCTGCTGCGGCCAGCACAATGCCCGCGTACTGTCCTTCATCGAGCTTGCGCAAGCGGGTGTCCAGGTTGCCACGCAAAGGCTCGATCTTCAAATCGGGCCGCAAGGCACGCAACAACACAGTGCGGCGAAGGCTGGAGGTGCCCACCACAGCGCCTTGCGGCAAGTCTTCCAGACGGGCGAACTGTGGCGACACCCAAGCGTCTCGCGGGTCTTCGCGTTCCATCACGCAAGCCAACTCGAAACCCTCGGGCATGTCCATGGGCACATCCTTGAGCGAATGCACCGCAATGTCGGCGTGGCCTTCTTGCAAGGCGACTTCCAGCTCTTTCACGAACAGGCCCTTGCCACCCACTTTGCTCAGGCTGCGGTCCAGAATCTGATCGCCTTGAGTCGTCATGCCCAAAAGACGGACCTGGCAGCCTCGGGCTTCCAGCAAAGATTTAACGTGTTCAGCCTGCCACAGAGCCAAACGGCTCTCACGGGTGGCGATGACGATGGAGGGCACTTTCGACTCGGTCACGGCGGGATTTCCTGAAAAAAATTGACCCCATCAAAATGAAATCAATTGGTAATTTTTTGTCCTCGGGCGATGCTAGCATGAGGCGATGGACGATGGGACCCAACCCCAACCCCAACCCCAACCGCATCTCCAGCGCCCCACCCCCTTCAGAGCAGACACCCCGATGAAACAGGCCCCGGAATCCACCGCCCCCAAAAAAGCAGCCCAGACCAGCAATCCCCGCGAAAAGCGCGACAGTGAACGCCCCTTGGTCGAAGACATTCGCCTGTTGGGTCGTATTCTTGGCGATGTGATCCGGGTGCAAGAAGGCCCGCAAGCCTATGAGTTGGTTGAGCAAATCCGCAAGTTGTCGGTGGCCTTTCGGCGCGATGCCGATCAAGAAGCCGACAAGGCGCTCAAGAAACTGCTGAAAAGCCTGCCCGGCGACCGGGCTGTGAGCGTGATCCGCGCCTTCACCTACTTCAGCCATCTGGCCAATCTGGCCGAAGACCGCCACCACATCCGACGCCGCGCCATCCACGAACGCGCGGGCCACACACAGGAAGGGAGCATCGACGTCGCGCTGCAACGCCTGCGCTGGGCGGGCATCACGCCCAAGAGCATTTCAGAAATGCTGGCCACCAGCTACGTGGCTCCGGTGCTCACGGCCCACCCCACCGAAGTGCAGCGCAAAAGCATCCTGGACGCAGAACGTGACATTGCCCACCTGCTGACTGAGCGCGATGCCATCAAGGCCCGCGCCGCCGCCGTGAACGCCGCCAAAGACGCCCTCACGCCCAAAGAGCTGGCCAGCAACGAACTGCAAATGCGCGCCCGCGTGATGCAGCTGTGGCAAACCCGTTTATTGCGCTTTACCAAGCTGACCGTCGCTGACGAAATCGAAAATGCCCTGAGCTATTACGAATCCACCTTTTTGCGTGAGATTCCCAAGCTCTATGCCGAACTGGAGCAAGCCTTGCCCGGCCAGCGCGTCGCCAGTTTTTTGCGCATGGGCCATTGGATTGGTGGCGACCGGGATGGCAACCCCAACGTGACCGCGCAGACACTGGAACACGCCCTGACCCGTCAAAGTGATGTCGCCCTGCGCCACTACCTGACCGAAGTGCATTTTTTAGGCAGTGAATTGTCACTTTCGGCCATGCTGGTGCCCTTTGGCGCCGACATGCTGGCACTGGCCGCCAAGTCCCCTGACACCAATGAACACCGCCTGGATGAGCCCTATCGCCGAGCCCTGACCGGGATGTATGCCCGACTCGCCGCCACGCTCAAAAACCTGACGGGGGGCGATGCAGCACGCCACGCCGTGGCCCCGCAAAACCCCTATGCCAGCGCAGAAGAGTTTCAGGCTGACTTGCAGGTGATCCAAGCCTCTCTTTACAGCCACCACGCTGAAGCTTTGGCCGCCCAGCGGCTGCATCCCCTGATTCGTGCGGTCGAGGTCTTTGGCTTCCACCTGGCCACAGTCGACCTGCGCCAAAGTTCGGACAAACACGAACAAGTGGTGACTGAGCTGCTGAACGCTGCGCGTGTGGAAAAAAATTACAGCCAACTCGACGAACACGCCAAGCAAACGCTGTTGCTGAGCCTGCTGAACGACGCCCGGCCGCTGCGCGTCATGGGTGCCAACTACAGCGCGCACACCACATCGGAGTTGGCCATTTTTGAAATGGCTCGCCGCATGCTGGCCAGCTTTGGCAAGGAGGCCATACGCCACTACATCATCAGCCACACCGAATCTGTCAGTGACTTGCTGGAAGTGCTGCTGCTGCAAAAAGAGGTGGGCTTGCTGCGCGGCACGCTGGACAGTTCGGCGCACAACGACCTGATCGTGGTGCCCCTGTTCGAGACGATCGAAGACCTGGCGCAGTCAGCGCCGATCATGCGCGACTTTTATGCACTGCCTGGCGTGGCAGCGCTGGTTCAGCGCTCAGGCAGCGAGCAAGACATCATGCTGGGTTACTCCGACAGCAACAAGGACGGGGGCATCTTCACCAGCAACTGGGAGCTTTACCGCGCCGAAATTGCCCTGGTGCAATTGTTTGACAAACTTCAAAACAGCCACGGCATCACCCTGCGCATGTTCCACGGTCGCGGTGGCACGGTGGGGCGTGGTGGCGGCCCGAGCTACCAGGCCATCCTGGCGCAACCGCCTGGCACCGTGCGCGGCCAGATTCGCCTGACCGAACAGGGCGAAGTCATTGGCTCCAAATACGCCAACCCCGAAATCGGTCGCCGCAACCTCGAAACTTTGGTCGCCGCCACACTCGAAGCCACCCTGCTGCAACCGACCAAGCCCGCCACGAGGGCTTTTCTGGACGTGGCAGACGAATTGTCAAAAGCCAGTATGGGCGCCTACCGTGCCTTGGTTTACGAAACGCCCGGCTTTACCGACTACTTTTTTGGCGCCACACCGATCAAAGAATTGACGCAACTGAACATTGGCTCGCGCCCCGCATCGCGCAAGGCGCTTGAAAAAATAGAAGACCTTCGCGCCATTCCCTGGGGCTTCAGTTGGGGCCAATGCCGACTGACTCTGCCTGGCTGGCTGGGCTTTGGCTCGGCGGTGACCGCTTACCTGGACAAACCGGATGCCGCAGAACGCAAAGCCGCCCTGGCCCTTTTGCAAAAAATGTACCGCCAGTGGCCGTTTTTCCGAACCTTGCTGTCCAACATGGACATGGTGATGGCCAAAAGCGACCTGGCCCTGGCCTCGCGCTACGCCGAGCTGGTCAGCGACCTGCGCCTGCGCAAGAAAATATTTGCTGCGATTGAGTCCGAATGGCACCGTACGGCCGACGCGCTGACCCAGATCACGGGTGAAAAAAACCGCCTGGCCAGCAATCCGGCGCTGGACCGGTCCATTCGTCACCGCTTTCCCTACATCGACCCGCTGCACCACCTGCAAGTCGAGCTGATCCGCCGCTACCGGGCAGGCAAAGCCGACGAGCGGGTGCAACGCGGAATTCACATTTCGATCAACGGCATTGCGGCGGGTTTGCGAAATACGGGGTGAGAGCGTTTTCCCAAGGCATCGCCAACCAAAAAACGCCCAACGGGGTCAACAGGCCCCGGGTTTGGGGCCCTGTGAAGCCCGATAAAATCCCAGATCTATGACAAACCAACTCGACAAAAAATCCCAAGCCTGGTCTGCACTTTTCTCTGAGCCCATGAGCGAGTTGGTCAAGCGCTACACCGCCAGCGTGTTCTTTGACAAACGCCTCTGGCAAGCCGACATCACCGGCAGCCTGGCCCATGCCGAGATGCTGGCCGCACAAAACATCATTGGCGCCAGCGATCTGGCTGACATTCAGCGCGGCATGGCGCAGATCACCCAAGAAATCGGGTCGGGTGCTTTTGAATGGAAGCTGGACTTGGAGGATGTGCACCTGAACATCGAAGCCCGCCTGACCCAGTTGGTAGGCGATGCTGGCAAGCGCCTGCACACGGGCCGCAGCCGCAACGACCAAGTGGCCACCGATGTTCGACTTTGGTTACGCACCGAAATGGACTTGATCATTGACCTGTTGGTCGACCTGCAAAAGTCCCTGGTGGACGTGGCCGAGCAAAACGTTGAGGTCATCATGCCCGGCTTCACCCACCTGCAAGTGGCCCAGCCCGTGAGCTTTGCGCACCACTTGCTGGCCTATGTGGAAATGTTTGCACGCGACGCCGACCGCATGAGCGACGTGCGTCGCCGCACCAACTGGCTGCCGCTGGGCAGCGCGGCACTGGCGGGCACCACTTACCCCTTGGACCGCGAGCGCGTGGCGCGCAGCTTGGGCATGGTCGATGCGCAAGGCCACGCCCAGGTTTGCCAGAACAGCCTGGACGGCGTGAGCGACCGCGACTTTGCGATTGAATTCACCGCTGCCGCCAGCCTGTGCATGGTGCACATCAGCCGCTTCTCGGAAGAACTGATTTTGTGGATGAGCCAGAACTTCGGTTTTGTGCGCATTGCCGATCGTTTCACCACCGGCAGCTCCATCATGCCGCAGAAGAAAAACCCCGATGTGCCCGAATTGGCGCGCGGAAAAACAGGCCGTGTGGTGGGCCATTTGATGGGACTGATCACCCTGATGAAGGGCCAACCCCTGGCCTACAACAAGGACAACCAAGAAGACAAAGAGCCGTTGTTCGACACCGTGGACACACTCAAGGACACACTGCGCATCTTCAGCGAAATGGTCGGTGGCCAGTTCAACCCCGCCACAGGCCTCAAGGAAGGCGGCATCACCGTCAACGCCCAAGCCATGGAAGCCGCCGTGAAGAAGGGCTACGCCACCGCCACCGATTTGGCCGACTATTTGGTCAAAAAAGGCCTGCCCTTCCGCGATGCCCACGAAGTGGTGGCCCACGCCGTCAAGACCGCACAAGGCCTGCGCGTTGACCTGTCCGAGCTGCCGCTCGAAACCCTGCAAAAATTCGACAACCGCATCGAAGCCGACGTGTTCGGCCCGCTGAGCCTGAAGGGCTCTTTGAACGCCCGTAACACCCTGGGCGGCACTGCCCCTGATCAGGTGCGCTTGCAGATTGCAAGGCATCGGGCACGACAAATCTGACCGCTCAAGCATGCCGTTTGATGCGGATCAAACGCCTGTCATTTGATGAACCTGCGGGATGCAAACCCGCCTAGCATCCTCCGATGCTGATCGAAACGCTGGGCGCAGCCCGTGACCTGGGGCGCCTGAACACGATTTTGGGGGTACTCATCCGCCATGGGTTTGGCGACAGCGTGCGGCGCCTGGGCTTAACCGATGCGCTGGCACGAGCAGGCCATGCGCTCCATTGGGAACACGCCGCCGACTTGGCCAGGGTGCCGCCCCCGGTCCAGGTTCGGCTGGCACTCGAAGAGCTGGGACCCACCTTTGTGAAGCTGGGACAAATACTGGCGGGTCGGGCCGACTTGTTCAGCCCCGAATGGATTGCCGAATTTGAAAAGCTTCACAGTGGCGTGCCCGCAGTCCCCCTGGACGACTTGCGGCCCCAACTGTTGGAAGACCTGGGTGCCCAGCCAGAAGTCATCTTCAAACAATTTGACACCACCCCTTTGGCTGCGGCCTCCATCGCTCAAGTGCACAGCGCCAAGTTACAAGACGGCACCGATGTCATTGTGAAAATTCGCCGTCCCGGCATCACAGAGATCATTGCCGCAGACCTGCGTTGGCTAGAAAAGCTGGCCGTGGTGGCAGAAGCTCAGCTGCCGTGGCTCAAGCCTTACAGACTCCAGCAACTGGTGCGCGAATTGGCCAGGTCTTTGAAACGCGAACTCGACCTGGCCAACGAGTGCCGCAACGCTGAGCGCATTGCAAGCAACTTGGCGCAGCTGCCGTGGATCGTGATTCCACGTGTGCATTGGGCATTCACGCGCGAACGCATCAATGTGCAAGACCGCATCGTCGGCATTGCAGGTCAACAACTTCACTTGCTGGACAACAACGGATATGACCGCAAGCTGCTGGCGCAGCGTGGTGCAAATGCGGTCCTGAAAATGATCGTGGACGATGGTTTTTTCCATGCCGATCCACATCCTGGCAATGTTTTTTACCTGCCTGGTAACGCCATCGCCTTCATCGACTTCGGCATGGTTGGCCGCTTGTCCAAGCGTCGCAGGGAAGATTTGCTGAAATTGTTGCTGGGCTTGGTCGAGCGCAACCCACAGGCCGTCGCAGACGTGCTGCTGGATTGGACGGGCAACGAGCCTGGCATCCACATCGACCAGTTGGAAGGCGAGATCGAGGCATTTGTCGACCAATACCACGGTGTGCCCCTGGCCCAACTGAGTCTGGGCCAAATGCTGGGCGATGTCACCACCATCCTGCGCGAACACCACCTGGCTTTGCCCAGCGATCTGGCGCTTTTGATCAAGGCTTTCATCACGCTCGAAGGCATGGGCCGCAGCCTGGACCCTGGCTTTCACATGACGGCAGAGGCACTGCCCTTGCTGCGCAGAGTGCTGCGCGCACGCTACAAGCCCAAAGCACTTGCACAGCGCGCCTGGCAAGCGCTGCGACGCAGCGTCGGCCTGGTCGAACAACTGCCCCGAGATTTATCACGCCTGCTGCGCAATGCACGCCGGGGACAGTTGCACATCGGCCTGGAACTGACACACCTCAAACGGGTGGGTAACCAGCTCAACCAAGCGGCCAACCGCATGGCCATGGCACTGGTGATTGCAGCACTGGTCATCGGCTCGTCCATTGTGATGACGGTGCAAGGCGGGCCGACATTGTGGGGCTTGCCCGCCTTTGGTTTTCTTGGATTTTGCGGTGCAGTGCTCGGTGGTTTGTGGCTGGTGCGCGCGATCTGGAACAGCAACCACGACAGCGACGACCACTAATGCACGGAATAAGAATTTCTTTGGGTGATGCCACGCACAGACCCTGTGTCTCCAAGACGCAAAACTGAATCTTTCGACGCGACAAAACACAGACCACATCTCTCGGGATGACATGACAGATGAGTTCACAAGGAGACACCGCCATGCAGTTCCAAACCCACTCATCTCTGCTTGAAAATCTGACGGGGGTTCCGCGCACCTTACTGCTTCCACTGGCTGCTCGCGCGCAAGGTGGCAGTGCGTTTCCAACACTTGACCCGCATGACCGTTATGCCCAGGAGCTGCTGGCTGCCATCGGGGCCGAGGTACAAACATCCATCCACGATGCCCCCACGGTGGTGAGTGTGCTTTGGCGTACCGGCGTAATCAAAGCCATCGGCAAAGACTTTTTCAAGCGCTACCCCCACAGTCTGGGCATCAATTTGGGCGCGGGTCTGGCCCATTATTTTCAATGGCTGGGCAACGGCAAAAACGAATGGCTCGACGTTGACCTGAAGCCGGTGATTGACTTGCGCCAATCCCTCATTCCTGAGACGTCTGTGAACTGTTACAACCTGGCCATGGACATCACCCAGCCGGGCTGGTGGAACCGCTTGTACGTCAGCGAAGAGGATCAAAAGCGCCCGGTGTTGGTGGTTTGCGAAGGTGTACTGATGTACTTTCAGCCCTCCAAGGTGAAAAGCATCATTCGGGAAATTGGCGAGAACGCCCCTGAAGGCACAGAGCTCCTGTTGGACTTCGTGTCGCCTCTGGCCATCGGGCCAAGCGCATTGTTGGCACACCCTGAAGAACCCGATGCACCCTTCGCTTGGGGCGTTCACAACGGCCAGGAAATTGCCCAATACCACGAACGATTGGAGTTACTCTCTCAGCACAGCGTTTCAGAGGTCTATGGCATGGGCGCGACGTGGGCCGAAATGTGCTGGCACGTGTTCACGGGCGGGCCACTTTATGGCATGGCACACTTGAGGGTGTCTGAGCCCTGAAGCCCACGCCCGCCATGACTGCCCAAGAAATCGAAAAAGGTTTTGTGGCCACGACTTTCAGGATAATTCGCATCCAATCTGTTGTTTGATCAACCCTCTATTCGCTTTTTTCAAGACCATGCCCACCACCGCCACAGCCACCCCTAACCTGATGCCCTGGACCGACTCGCTGAACACCGGCGATCCGCGCATGGACGAAACGCACCAAGAATTTGTGGTGATGATCAACACGATCCTGGCCACCCCCGAAAACCAGCAGTTGCCGGTATACAAAGCATTTTTAGACCACACCGTGGCGCACTTTGCACAAGAAGAGCGCTGGATGCTGGCCACAGGTTTCGCAGCAGACAACTGCCATGCTGAACACCACGCCACCATTCTGGAAACCATGCGCGCGGTGGAAGCCCATTACCTGGACACCGACCCACAGATCATCACCCGGTTGGCCGAAGCCTTGGCAGAATGGTTTCCAGGCCACTCGGCCAGCATGGACGCAGGCTTGGCTGCGCACTTGAAGTCGGTCGGTTTTGACAGCGAGACCGAAACTCTGGCCGACCCCTCGGCCATTAAAAACGTCACCATGTCAGGCTGCGGCAGCGTGAGCTGCAGCAGCTGAATACCTGAGATTGAGCCCATCGCCTGCGGGCCCCAACCGTTCTTTATTGGGGTTGGATGCCCGCAGTCTTGATGACTCTGCTCCAGGTGTCGATCTCGTCTTTGACAAAGCTGGTGTACGCCTTGCCCCCCAATGTGGGCACCACAAAACCCACCGAGGTCAGCCGCTGACGCACCGCATCGGACTGCAGCACCTGAACCATGGCCGACTCCAGTTTGTCAACAATAGGCTGCGGTGTGCCCTTGGCCACCGACAAGCCTGACCATGACAAAGCCTGAAAATCCTTGTAACCCGACTCGGCCACCGTGGGCACCTCGGGGTACAGCGCATTGCGCTGCAAACTGCTGACAGCAATGGGGCGAATCTTGCCGGCCTTGATGTGGGGCAAAGCCGCATCCTGGTTGATGAAGATCATGGGCACGGTACCGGCCAGCAGGTCATTCAACAGGGGGCCCCCACCCCGATAAGGAATGCCCGTCAAAAAGATGCCCGTGGTCTGCTTGAACAACTCCATGGCCATGTGCCCCGATGCCGCATGGGTAAAGCCGTAATCCAGCTTGCCAGGGTTTTTCTTGGCGTAATCCACGATGTCTTTGACCGTTTTGAAGGGCATGGAGGGGTGCACCACCAGCACATTGGGGCCCGAGTGCATTTGGGTCAGGTGCACCAGATCCGTCATCGAGTTGTACTTGAGCTTGGGGTCCAGGCCATGGGCCACCGCGTTTTGGCCCACCCCGCTTTGAATCAAGGTGTACCCGTCGGCTGGCATTTTGATGGCGCGATCGGTGCCCACAATGCCGCCTGCGCCCCCAATGTTGTCCACCACAACGGGCTGTTTGAGCAACTTGCCCAACTCCTCGGCCATGATGCGCCCCATCACATCACTGGTGCCGCCTGGCGGGAAAGGCACCACCAGCTTGATGGGGCGACTGGGGTAATCGCTTTGCCCGAACACAGGCGTCAAGGCCAGGCCCACAGTTGCCAAAAAAAGTGTCTTCAATAAATGTCGTTTAAAGCTCATGTTGTCTCCTCGTTTTAAATCTTCGGATTCAGGTGATGGGGGCCGGGTTGAACAGCACCAAAGCGTTGTGCAACTTCCATCGCTCGGCCCAAGTTTGCTGACCACTGGCCACCTCAAGCAACAAGCGAAACAGTTCCCAGCCCGCCTCTTCAATGCTGAGATCGCCGTCTGCAATGCGTCCGGCATTCATGTCCATCAGGTCATGCCACCGTTGGGCCAGGTCGCTGCGCGTGGCCACCTTCACCACGGGACAAGCTTGCAGACCATACGGTGTACCGCGTCCGGTGGTGAAGACATGCAGGTTCATGCCTGCCGCCAATTGCAAAGTGCCGCAGATGAAGTCGCTGGCTGGCGTGGCCGCAAACACCAGGCCTTTTTGATCGGGCCGAAGTTTTTCACCCGGCGACAGCACATGAGAGATCGCTGCTGAGCCACTCTTGACGATCGAACCCATGGCTTTTTCTGCGATATTGGACAAGCCCCCCGCCTTGTTGCCTGGTGTGGTGTTGGCGCTGCGGTCGGCCTGGCCACGCGCCAAATACCGGTCATACCAGTCAAGTTCGCGCACGATGGCTTGGGCCACCTCGGGTGTCGCCGCACGGGAAGTCAATTGCTCCACCGCATCACGCACCTCGGTGTTTTCAGAAAACATCAAGGTGCCACCCGCACGCACGATCAGATCGGCCATGTAGCCCACTGCCGGGTTGGCCGTGACGCCAGAAAATGCATCGCTGCCACCGCATTGCACACCCACCACCAGTTCGCTGGCGGGAACAGTCTGTCGCTGGCGGGCATTCAGCCGCTCCAAGTGCGGGCGCGCGCTTTGCACAATGTCATCCAGCATGGACATGAAGCCCACATGTTGCGCGTCTTGCAAGCACACGGTGTGTGGCCCTGCGTTGGGTACGCGTTGGTCGGCAATCGGGAAACTGCCGGGCGGCAACAGGCGCTCGGGTTGCAGTTTTTCGCAACCCAAGCTGACCACCATGACCTCTCCACCAAAATTGGGGTTCAAGCTGATATGGCGCAGCGTGCGAATTGGGATGATCGCATCGGGTGCATCAATGGCCACGCCGCAGCCATAGCTGTGCTCCAGGCCCACCACATCGTCCACTTGCGGATACAGTGGCAACAGCTCAGACTTGATTCGGCTTACAGCGTGGGCCACCACACCCGCCACGCACTGCACCGTGGTGGTGATGGCGAGAATATTGCGGGTGCCCACCGACCCATCGGCATTGCGATAACCCTGAAAGGTGTAACCCGCCAGCGGGACTTGAACGGGCGCAGGCACGGTGGCCATGGGCAGGTTTTGCAATTCACGTGCAGCGGGCATTTGCAGCAAACGCTCTTGCACCCAGCGGCCTGCTGGCAGGTCTTGCAAAGCGACGCCAATGGGCACGTTGTAACGCCGCACCACATCGCCCTTTGTCAAAGCCACCAGCGCCACTTTGTGGCCCTGCGGCACTTTGTCAAGCAACAGCAAGCCCCCCTCGATCGTGGTGCCCGCAGGCAGCCCACCGTCATTGACCACAATGGCCACATTGTCCAAAGGGTGCATGCGCAGCACGCGGGGCTGCACGCTGGCTGTTGGTTCGGTCATGCCAGGATCTCCACCCAATTGGGGCCTTGGCCCACAGCCATGCGTTGCTGCAAGCGCAATTGGCCTGTGTCAGGGTCTAGCTCGAAACAACTCAGGTGGTGTGACATTTGGCCCACCACCAACAAGTAACGGCCCGTCGGGTCGATGGCAAAACCACGGGGCTGCGCCTCGACCCGCGTATGGCCGTTGGCGCTGAGCAGGCCGCTTACAAGGTTCACGGCAAAGTGCGCCAAAGTGCTGGAAGTGCGCTCACTGGTGTAAAGGTGTCGCCCGTCAGGCGTCAAGTGCAGATCGGCGGCCCAGGGCTTCGCGTCAAACCCAGGCGGCAAAATGTCCACGGTTTGCAGACAGGCCAGACGGCCCTCCGTGGGGTTCCAACTCAATACATCCAGCGTGCCATCGAGCTCGTTGAGCAGGTACACCCAGCGGCCTGTGGGGTCAAACCTGAAGTGCCTTGGCCCGGCACCTGCACGGGCTTGCCATGCGCTGACCGGGCTCAAATGGCCCGTCTCGGCATTGAAGCCAAAGACCATCACCTCCCCGCCACCCAGGCTGGTGGCCAGCACATACCGGTTGCAAGGCGACGGCATGATGGCGTGGGCATTAGGACCTGTAGGCACCACCTGTTGCACGGCCCCCACCGTGCCATCTAGCGCAATGGGGCTCACGGTGAGTTGCTGCGACGGGTACGATGCCGCGAACAAAAACCGACCCGTCAAGTCAGTGCTGATATAGGCCATGCTGGCAGGCAAAGAGACCTCCCCCATGGGGTGCAAATCGCGGGTGACCGGATCTATGGCCAAGCTGACCACCGCCATCGGGTCACTGCGCCGCGCTGCGTAAAGCATTTTCCGGGAAGGGCCAATGGCCATGGGCATCAGGTTGCCCCCCACGGGGAGCGCACTTTGCTGCTGCAACAGGCCCTGGGCATTCATCTGCAACACCGACACTTCGCCGCTGTCGGCGTTAGAGACATACACATGTGCCAAGTCAAACCCCTTTAAACGATCGTGCGCTTCACAGGCCCATGGTTTGCGGCAGCCACAGGGACAACCAAGGCAGATAGGTCACCATCATCAGCACCACAAACAACGCTCCGAAAAACGGCACCATGGCTTTGGTCACCTCGCCAATTCTGAGCTTGGCTACAGCGCTGCCCACAAAGAGCACCGCCCCCACCGGAGGCGTGATCAGGCCAATGCCCAGGTTAACCATCATGATCATGCCGAAATGCACAGGGTCCACGCCCATCATCTTGACCACGGGCAACAAGATAGGGGTCAGGATCAGGATCAATGGCGACATGTCCATCAACGTGCCCAGCACCAGCAACAAAATATTGATCAACCCCAGAATGACGTATTTGTTGTCTGACATTTCAGTCAGGAACATCGTGACCTTCATGGGGATTTGCATCAAGGTCATGATGTAACCAAAAGCCGAAGCAAAGCCAATCAGGATCATCACAATCGTGACGGTCTTGACGGTGCGATGCACCAGTTTGGGCAAGTCTCGCCATTTGTAGTCACGGTAGATCAACATGGTCACAAAGAACGCCCAGATCACGGCAATGGAGGCTGACTCGTTGGCCGTGAACACCCCTGACAAGATGCCACCCAAAATGATCACCATGGTCATCAAACCCCACAATGCCTCAACGCAGATTCTGAGAGCTTGTCGAAGCGGAATCACCTCGCCCTTGGGGTAACCGTGTTTGTGGGCCTTGTAAAGACACAGCAGCGCCAAGGTCAAACCCATCAAAAGACCGGGCAAAACGCCCGCCATGAACAAGGCCGCAATCGACACCGTGCCACCCGCCGCCAGCGAATACAGCACAGCGTTGTGACTGGGGGGAATCAAAATGGCTTGCACCGATCCACTGATGGTGACGGCCGCAGCAAAGGGACGGGGATAGCCTTTTTTAACCATCTCCGGAATCAAAACCGTGCCCACAGAGGCCGTGTCTGCCACCGATGAACCCGATATGGCGCCGAAAAATGTAGACGCCAAAATATTCACCAAAGACAAGCCACCACGGATGAAGCCGACCAACACGCCGGCAAAAGCCACCAACCTGCGGGCCATGCCGCCCTCAGCCATGATGGCTCCGGCCAAAACAAAAAATGGAATCGACAACAAGGAAAATTTATTCACGCCTGCAGCGATCTGAATCATCACTGCGTCCAGGGGAATATCGATCCATAACGCCCCTATCAAGGCGGCCAGACCCAATGAATACGCAATCGGCACACCGATCAGCATCAAGCCCAAAAAACTGCCAATCAATACAAACGCGTCCATCAGTTGGCTCCCTCTGCTGCGTGGCCATCTTCTTCGTAGCGCATCAGGCGGCGGTGCTCTTGCGGCCCCATAACGCGTCGCTCTAGTACAAAAAGAAAGGTGATGGCCGAGCCAATTGGCAAAGCCAAATAAGTCACGCCAACTGGCAACCAAGCCAGCTCACTGATGCTTTGTCCCATGGTCTCGACACACAAACGGGTGCCGTACCAAGTGACAAAACCACTGACCAGCAACATCAGCGCATCCACAATCCAGGCAGACACCGTGCGTAAATATGGGGGAAGTACATCGGTCAACATGGTCACGGCGATGTGGGCATTGGCGCGAAACGCTGCGGCCCCGCCCACAAAAGTGAACACCATCATGAACAAGATGGCGATAGGTTCGGGCCACTGTGACCCTGCCCCCAGCACATACCGTGAGAAGACGCCCCAGGGAATGATGAGCGACATGCACAGGATGGCAAACCCGGCAACCCAAATGCACGACAGATACAAGGTATCGAGCGCACTGACAAACAGTTGTTTCATACAAAAATCTTTCAAGCAAAAAACCCCGACTTCGGCCGGGGTTGTTGCACGAAGTTCAGCTCGGACCTCAATGACTTGCGATGTTCAAGGCAATCATTACTTGACGGCCGCAATGCGTCCCATCAGATCGGCATATGGGGCACCGTATTTGGTGCGCACAGGGGCTGTGGCGTCATAAAAAGGCTTGTTGTCGATGTTGATGAACTCGACACCTTCGGTTTTGAGTTTGGCCACCGATTCCGACACAGCTTTGTCCCAAAGCGTCCGCTGCTCCAACTGCGCTTCACGGCCCAGTTTTTTGACCACGGCCTGGTCAGCCGCATTGAGTTTGTCCCAAGCCACTTTGGACATGACCAAAATTTCAGGAATGATCAGGTGGTTGGTCTGGGTGTAATACTTGGCACCCGCTTTGTAGTGATTGGCCGTCAGCAGACTGGGTGGGTTGTTTTCTGCCCCATCCACCACACCGGTCTGAATGGCGGTGAACACTTCGCCATAACCCATGCTGATGCCATTGCCACCCATGGCGTTCATGGTGTCGACAAACAGGGGGTTGCCCATCATGCGTATTTTTTGACCCTTCAGGTCTTCAGGCTTGCGCACCGGTTTTTTGGTGTAAAGGCTGCGCGAGCCGCCGTCCATCCAGGCCAATGCCACCATGCGGGCGGGCGAAGCTGAGATTTTGTCCAGCAGTTCCTGACCGATGGGCCCATCGATCACGGCACGCATGTGCGGGATGTCGCGGAACACAAAGGGCATGTTGAAGATGTTCACTTCGGGCACCACCGGACCGACTGGCCCCAGTGAAGTGCGCAAAATTTGGATCGCGCCGACCTGGGTCTGCTCGATCATTTCTTTTTCACCGCCCAGCACGCTGCCAGGGAACATCTGAAACTTAAAGCGGCCATTGGAAGCGGCTTCCATTTTTTTACCCATGCTCTCAACAGCCACCACGGTCGGGTAGCCCGCGGGGTGAACGTCTGCGGCCTTCAGCACAGTTTGCGCCGAAACGGTGAATGCAGCTGCCGAAAAAGCCGTGGCCAAAACACTTTGGATCAAAATTCTGCGGTGAATCATTTGCAATATCTCCTCGGCGCTGATGCGCCAGATCGGTGTGGTCGATGTTTTCTGGTGAACGACTTGACAGGTGGTGTACTGAATCTGCTAAAGTCAACTCAACACATCATCAGTTGTCGTACATCTATATTATCACTTCACATCGACCTTCAACCCATGGTTTTCCCCAATGCTTGAGCCACGTCGCAAATCCAGAACCCTCTCAGCCGAGTTGGCTGACACACTGATTCAGCGCATCCGCAACCAGGATTACGCACCTGGCACCAAGTTGCCCAAAGAGATGGACATCATGGGAGAGTTTGGGGTTAGCCGTACCGTAGTCCGCGAAGCGATTTCCCACCTTCAGGCGGCAGGCATGGCCGAAACCCGTCACGGCATTGGCACCTTCGCTCTGCTGCCAGAAGACACCGGACTTTTCAGAGTCCACCCCGACCAACTGGGCACCCTGCGCGATACGATTGCCCTTCTGGAATTGCGCATTGGGCTTGAAACCGAGGCCGCAGCACTGGCGGCGATGCGCCGTACAGACGAGAATCTTGAAAAAATGCGCTTCGCCCTGACAGCCTTTGCTGAGGCCATTGAGGCAGGAGAAAATGCCGTGCAGGCCGACTTCCAGTTCCACACCGAAATTGCACTTGCCACGCAAAACAGCCACTTCATCCAGTTCATGTCCCTGCTCGGAGAGCGGGTGATTCCAAGATCGCGTTTGAGCCCGGCTGAAGACCCAACACCCACCCGAAAAGCTTACCTGCAAAGGGTGCACCAAGAGCACGAAAGCATTTTCAGCGCCATTCAAAACCAGGATGTGGAAGCCGCCCGAGCCGCCACGCGAACCCATCTCTCCAACAGCCGCGAGCGCCTGCGCATGGGCGAAATCAATGCCCGATGAATCCGTATGCATCCTGGCTTGAACCCGACTTGACCCCAAATTCAGGGTAAACCCAAATCAAATAGGGCCCCTCAAGTTGTATGATGTCATCTAACATCATTTCATATTTAACGCGCCATGGCCATTTCCCCACGCAGCCCCACTGTCACCCGCATGCAAGTGATTCCTGTGGCAGGCCGCGATGGCATGCTGCTCAATCTCAGTGGCGCGCATGGCCCGTTTTTTACACGCAACATCGTCATCCTGACGGATTCATCGGGCAACACGGGTGTTGGCGAAGTGCCCGGCGGTGAAAAAATCCGTCAGACCCTGGAAGACGCCCGGCCCTTGATCGAGGGTAAGCCGATTGGCGACTACAACCGCCTGCTCAACGCCATGCGCCAACAGTTTGCCGACCGCGACAGCGCTGGCCGTGGCAACCAGACTTTTGACTTGCGCATCACCATCCATGCCGTCACCGCCGTGGAAAGCGCCCTGCTCGACTTGCTGGGCCAACACCTGAACGTGCCGGTTTGCGCCCTTTTGGGGCAAGGCCAGCAACGCGAACGGGTGCAAATGCTGGGCTATCTGTTCTATGTGGGCGACCGGGCGAAAACCGACCTGCCCTACAACAGCGAGCCCGACCAAGCCGACGACTGGCTGCGCCTGCGCCATGAGAAAGCCCTGACCCCCGAGGCGGTGGTGAGGCTTGCCGAAGCGGCACAGGCGCGGTATGGCTTTCAGGACTTCAAACTTAAAGGCGGCGTGCTGCGCGGCGAGGAAGAGGTCGAGGCCATCGTGGCTTTGCATGAGCGCTTTCCCAAAGCCCGCATCACACTGGACCCCAACGGTGGTTGGCTGCTGAAAGACGCGATTCGTCTGCTGCGGGATCACCGTGACACCATGGCTTATGCCGAAGACCCTTGCGGTGGCGAGGGCGTGTTTTCGGGGCGCGAAGTCATGGCCGAGTTTCGCCGCGCCACGGGCTTGCCCACGGCCACCAACATGGTGGCCACCGACTGGCGCGAAATGGCGCACAGCATTCAGTTGCAGTCGGTCGACATTCCGCTGGCAGACCCGCATTTCTGGACACTGCAAGGCTCGGTGCGCGTGGCACAGCTCTGCCAGATGTACGACCTGACTTGGGGCTCACACTCCAACAACCATTTCGACATTTCACTGGCCATGTTCACCCACTGCGCTGCAGCCGCCCCCGGTAAGGTCACGGCCATCGATACGCACTGGATCTGGCAAGACGGTCAGTTTTTGACGCAGGAACCCTTGCAAATCAAGGATGGCTATGTGGACGTACCCCTCAAACCGGGGCTGGGCATCGCGGTCGACATGGCCGCCATTGAGCGCGCTCACCAGTTGTATTTGCAGCACGGACTGGGTTCGCGAGACGATGCCATTGCCATGCAATATTTGATGCCGGGCTGGAAGTTCAACCCCAAGATGCCTGCCCTGGTGCGCTGAACAGCCAAAACAACGTCACCACCTTCACACCTCACCACACATTAATTGCTTCTGGAGTCAACATGAAACTGGGATTCATCGGACTGGGCATCATGGGCAAACCCATGGTGGGTCATTTGCTGGCTGCCGGCCACGAACTTTTTGTCCACTCGCGCAGCGGCACGCCCGAAGAAATGACAGCGCTGGGCGCCAAAGCCTGCGCCTCACCCGCCGAGGTGGCGCAGCATGCCGACACCATCTTTCTGATGGTGCCCGACACACCGCATGTGCAAGACGTGCTGTTTGGTGCGCACGGCGTGGCCAAAGGCTTGAGCGCTGGCAAGACCGTGGTCGACATGAGCTCTATCTCTCCCATCGCCACCAAAGGCTTCGCAGCGCAAATCAACACCCTCGGTTGCGACTACCTGGACGCCCCGGTCTCCGGTGGCGAAGTGGGTGCCAAGGCAGCCAGCCTCACCATCATGGTGGGCGGCAGCGAGGCCGCTTTCAACAAAGTGCAACCCTTGTTTGCCTTGATGGGCAAAAACATCACCCTGATCGGCGACAACGGCAGCGGACAGACCTGCAAAGTGGCCAACCAGATCATCGTGGCGCTCAACATCGAAGCGGTGGGCGAGGCCCTGCTGTTTGCCGCCAAAGCCGGGGCCGACCCCGCCAAAGTGCGGCAAGCCCTGATGGGAGGCCTGGCCACCAGCCGCATCCTGGAGCTGCATGGCGAACGCATGATCAAGCGCACCTTCAACCCGGGTTTTCGCATCGAACTGCACCTGAAGGACCTGACCCTCGCGCTCGAAGGCGCCAAGGCCATGGGCCTGAGCCTGCCCAATACGGCCAATGCCCAACAACTGATGAACAGCTGCGTAGCCCACGGCGGCGCGGCCTGGGACCATTCCGGTTTGGTGCGCGCACTTGAAATCGCAGCCAACTTCCAGATCGCAGGCAACTGAGTTCAAACCTTTTCGTCATTCCAATACAAGAGTCAAGCCCTATGGACATGCCCGTCAATCATTTCAAACACGCCATTCAGTCAGGTCAAAAACAGATCGGTCTTTGGTCGCATTTGTGCAGCAACATCAGCACCGAGATCCTGGCCCATTGCGGCTTCGACTGGTTGCTGCTGGACATGGAGCACTCGCCCAATGATTTGCCTGAAGTCCTGGCACAACTGCAGGCCATGCAGGGCAGCCGCACCTCCCCCATCGTGCGACCGCCGTGGAACGACATGGTGACCTTCAAGCGCTTGCTCGATATCGGGGTGCAGTCGCTGCTGGTGCCTTACATCCAGACCGAAGAAGAGGCCCGCATGGCCGTGTCTTTCACCCGCTATCCACCACACGGCGTGCGTGGCTATGCGGGCGCACCACGCGCCAGCCACTATGGGCGCGTCAAGGGCTACGCCCAACACAGCAGCAATGAAATTTGCCTGTTGCTGCAAGTCGAAACCGTTCAGGGCCTAAACAACATCGAGGCCATTGCCAACGTGGAGGGTGTAGATGGCGTGTTCATCGGCCCCGGTGACTTGTCGGCCGCTCTTGGCCACCTGGGCAACCCCAAGCACCCCGAAGTCCTGCAGGTCATTGACCAATCGATCGCACGCATCCGTGCTTGCGGCAAAGCCGCAGGCATCCTGACCGGCGACGAAGCGCTGGCCAAGCACTATGTCGAACAAGGCTGCCTGTTTGTGGCCGTAGGTGCCGACCAGAACGTGCTGCGCGACAGCGCCACCGCCCTAGCCGGTCGATTCAAGTCTTGATCCCTGGAACCACCATGCTGAGTACACCCGCATCTCCCATCCGATTTCCCCGCCTGCTGTTGACCGGCGCTGGCGGCAACCTGGGCAAAGAACTTCGCCCTCGCCTGAAGGCTTATTGCGACGTGTTGCGCGTGAGCCACCGCCGCGACCTGGGGCCAGCCTCTGCCGGCGAAGAAATCCAGCTGGCCTCGCTCGAAGACAAAGACCAGATGCTGGCTTTACTGGACGGCGTGAGCGCGGTTGTGCACATGGGCGGTGTCTCGACCGAGCAGCCCTGGGATCCGATTTTGGCGGGCAACATTGTGGGCATGGTCAACTTGTATGAGGCCGCGCGCATTCAAGGTGTGCAGCGCATCGTGTTCGCCAGCTCCAACCATGTGACCGGCTTTTACCGCCAGGACGAGGTGGTCAACACCCGCATGTCCCCCAAACCCGATGGGTTTTATGGGCTGTCGAAGGCCTTTGGCGAAGACCTGGCCCAACTCTATTGGGACCGCTGGGGCATCGAGACCGTGAGCTTGCGCATTGGCTCGTCGTATGCCGAGCCCAAAGACCGGCGCATGCTGGCCACTTGGCTGAGCTTTGACGACCTGGAGCGCCTGGTTGTGGCTGCGCTCACCGCGCCCATCGTCGGCCACAGCATTGTCTATGGCATGTCGGACAACCAGACCACCTGGTGGGACAACACCCACGCCAAACACATTGGCTACCGACCGCTAGACTCTTCTGACGTGTTTCGCACGGCCGTCGAAGCCCGCCAGCAAACCGTGGACGCCAAAGACCCCGCCACCATTTACCAAGGCGGGGCTTTTGTGAAGGCTGCGCCTCACGGCCCAGGCTGAGTCTGAGACCCGAGCCTAGGCAGATGCCAAAAATTTCAAAGCGCTTGTCCCAAGTTTCACAGGCATTGACCCATTGAGCGACTACGATCTGGCATTGTTCAGATTTGCCCAACCCCCAGGAGACACCCCATGCCCGTGATCACCACCATCGAAGACTTGCGCGTTTTGGCCCAAAAAAGGGTCCCCCGCATGTTTTACGACTACGCGGACAGCGGCTCCTGGACCGAGAGCACTTACCGGGCCAACGAAAGCGATTTCCAAAAGATCAAGCTGCGCCAGCGAGTCGCCGTGAACATGGAAAACCGCAGCACGGCCAGCACCATGGTGGGCGAGAAAGTCGCCATGCCGGTTGCCATTGCGCCCACAGGCCTCACAGGCATGCAGCACGCCGATGGTGAAATTTTGGCGGCGCGCGCTGCCAGAAAGTTTGGCGTGCCCTTTACGCTGTCGACCATGAGCATCTGCTCCATCGAAGACGTGGCCCAGCACGCCGGTGAAGGCTTTTGGTTTCAGCTCTACGTGATGAAAGACACGGGCTTCATCGAGCGCCTGATTGACCGCGCCAAAGCGGCCAACTGCGGCGCGCTGGTGCTCACGCTCGATTTGCAAATCCTTGGCCAGCGCCACAAAGACCTGAAAAACGGCCTGTCTGCACCGCCAAAACTGACGCTGGCCAACATGATCAACATCGCCACCAAGCCCCGCTGGGCCATGGGCATGCTGGGCACATCGCGTCGCCAGTTCGGCAACATCGTGGGCCATGTCAGCGGCGTCGCCGACATGAGCAGCCTGTCTTCATGGACCGCATCGCAGTTCGATCCCGGTCTGAACTGGGGCGATGTGGAATGGATCAAAAAACGCTGGGGCGGCAAGCTGATCCTGAAGGGCATTCAGGACGTGGATGACGCCCGCCTGGCCGTTCAGTCGGGCGCTGACGCCCTGATCGTCAGCAACCACGGCGGCCGCCAACTGGATGGCGCGCAGTCCAGCATCGAAGCCCTGCCCGCCATCGTGGACGCTGTCGGCCAGCAAATCGAAGTGCACATGGACGGCGGCATCCGCAGTGGCCAGGATGTGGTGAAAGCCCGCGCCCTGGGCGCCAAAGGCGTCTACATTGGCCGCTCCATGCTTTACGGCCTGGGGGCCATGGGCGAAGCCGGTGTGACCAAAGCACTCGAGATCATCCACAAAGAACTCGACCTGACCATGGCCTTTTGCGGTCGCACCCAAATGGACACCGTCGACAAAAGCATCTTGCTACCAGGCACCTTTCCGACCGGCCACTGACACCCTCCTGGCAGGGCAAAAGCCCTGCTGAAGGCGCTATGCTTGACGGGTGTCCACACCCGCCAAAGTCATTCGCCGCATCGCCCACCTCGACATGGATGCGTTTTACGCGTCGTGCGAGTTGTTGCGCTACCCGCAGCTCAAGGGCTTGCCGGTGGTCATTGGCGGCGGCAGGCGCAAAGAAGACGACTTGCTTGGTAAGTTGCAAGCGGCCTACCCAGAGGGCGAATGGACCGCGGAGACCTTTGCCGAACGGCTGGACTGCATTCCGGTCGACTTTTTCCCGCGACTGGCGGGCTACACCGGACGCGGGGTCATCACCACCGCAACCTACCCGGCCCGACAATTTGGCATCGGCTCGGCCATGGGCCTGATGAAAGCCGCCAAACTCTGCCCGCAAGCCATCTTGCTGCCGGTCGACTTTGAGCGCTATCGGTACTTTTCGCACACCTTCAAATCCATCATCACCGACATCGCGCCCCTCATGCAAGACCGGGGCGTAGACGAGGTCTACATCGACTTCACCGATGTACCCGGCGGTCAGCGCGAGGGCGGGCGGGTGCTGGCCAGGTTGATCCAGAAAAGCATTTTTGACGCCACGGGCCTGACCTGCTCAGTTGGCGTGGCCCCCAATAAATTGCTCGCCAAAATGGCCAGTGAATTCAACAAGCCCAAAGGCATTTCCATCGTGCACGAGGCCGATCTGCAAAACCTGATTTGGCCGCTGGCCTGCCGCAAGATCAACGGCGTGGGCCCCAAGGCCGATGAAAAACTGCAAGGCTTTGGCATCCACACCATTGGCGAACTGGCGGCCCGCGATCTGCCCTGGCTGACTGAAAACTTCGGCAAGAGTTATGGCGCCTGGCTGCACGATGCCGCCTGGGGCCGAGACGATCGACCGATTGAAACTGAAAGCGAGCCCGTCAGCATGAGCCGTGAAACGACTTTTGAGCGCGACCTGCACGCCGTGCGCGACCGCATGGAGCTGGGCGCCGTCTTCACGCGCTTGTGTGAACAAGTGGCCGCCGACCTGCAACGCAAAGGCTACGAAGGCAAGACCATCGGCATCAAGCTGCGCTACGACAATTTTCAGGCCGTGACGCGGGACCAGTCCTTGCCCGGTTACACGGCTGACGCCAAACACATCCGCCAAGTCGCGGGCCAGTGCTTGAAACGGGTGGATCTGTCACGCCGTCTGCGGCTCCTGGGCGTGCGGGTGGGCTCGTTGGTCAAGGCGGGGACAGTACCCGCACCGGGGGCCACTTACAGTGAAGCCATTGCCAATACACCACCCCAAGTGAATGACCATGGACAAACTGAACTGCTTTTCTTTGACGACTGAAAACCACGTTGCCCATTTGGTGCTGAACCGCCCCGAGGCGATGAACACCATGCACCCCAGCTTCTGGCGCGAACTGCACGAGGTGCTGACCGACATCCACAAGGCCGGCACCGCCCGGGCGTTGGTGATCTCCAGCACGGGCAAACACTTCAGCGCGGGCATGGACCTGCAGACCTTCGGCAGCGCCATCCAGATGGACGACAGCAGCGCCGAAGGCCGCTCGGCCGTGTATGACCTGCTGACCGACATGCAGCACACCTTCACCCTGCTCGAAGAACTGCGCATACCGGTCATTGCGGCCATTCAGGGCGGCTGCATTGGCGGCGCGGTGGACATGGTGACCGCCTGCTGCATGCGCTATGCCTCGGCCGATGCGTTCTTTTGCATCCAGGAAATCAACATCGGCATGGTGGCCGACGTGGGCACACTGCAACGCCTGCCCAAGCTACTGCCTATGGCGCTGGTCAAAGAACTGGCCTACACGGGCAGGCGCCTCGGCGCCGATAAAGCCCTGGCCCACGGTCTGGTGAACGAGGTGCTGCCCACCCACGAAGCTGCTGTGGCCGCCGCCTTGCAAGCGGCCAAAGAGATCGCCAGCAAACCGCCCGTGGCCATCTGGGGCACCAAACAAGTGCTGCACTACGCCCGCGACCACAGCACCGAAGACAGCCTGCGCCACATGGGCTGGCTGCAAGGCGCGATCTGGAGCAACGCCAACGTGCGCGAAGCCATCAGCGCCCTGCAGCAAAAACGCGAGGCGAACTTTGCGCCGCTGCCAGCGCTCAAGGGGTTTCGGGAATTTGGTTGAGGGCTGCGTCAAGCCCGATGCATCAGCTTGGCCCGACTTTGAAGTCCCCTTCCACTCACCCTCAAAATTTCTTTAACAACTGCTCTACTTTTGGCTGAAGAACACGCGCTAGTGATTGGTCTGTAAAGCCTGTGCGTAAGCGGCGATAGAGAATATCTTCCGTGTTACATGCGGCCTCGTCTTGCACCGCGCTTTGAACGAATTTTTCCAGTTGTTCGTCGCTCCATTCCCCTTGGGTGCGCCATGCATTGTCCAGCAAGGGGTTGGGGCTGAGGGTAAGGTGAGCAGTACTGCAGGGCTTAGCTTTTGGCAAAACACCCTGCTCGATCGCTGCATCCAATGCGTCTTGCGCCATGCGACGATAAGTGGTCCATTTGCCCCCGACCACTCGCAAGGTGCGCGCCGCTAAGCGTTCAACAAGATGGGCTCGTGAAAATTGAGAAGAGTTTTTACTGGTCCCTGGTGTTCGAACCAAGGGACGGTAACCTACAAAACTGGCTGTCACTTGAGATACCCCAAGCGGTTTTTTCATGGCCTGACTGGCCGTTCGTAGCAGCCAACCAATGTCATCTTGCGGTGCTGTATCACTGTAGTCAGGGTGGCGAACACCTATATCAGTCGTACCTATCAAGGTGTGTCCAAGCCATGGCAGCATATAGAGCACCCGGCCATCTGGGGTTTTAGGCAGCAAGACACCACTCGAGAGTCCAATATCCTTCAAGACGATGTGACTGCCTCGCGCGACAGCAACGCACTCCCCGCTCCAAGCTCCGGTAGCAAAAATGGTGCAGCGGGCACGTAAGGCGAATTGTGCGGAAGTATCCTTTCGGGTAAGACTGATTAAATCAACGCCGTCATCGGCTTGGCCATTCATCTCGGCGTGACAGTAATTCATCAATACTGCCCCGCGGTGTCTGGCGCTGCGCGCAAGTGATTGCACCAAACGGGCATCGTCAAAAAGCCCATCGTAGTATTGGATGCCGTGGGCACTCGCGTTCAGGGCACTTGCTTGGGCCTTAATCTGTTCTGATGCGATGTAATGAGAACGGCCCACATTACGCCTTCCAGCGAGCAGGTCATAAAGTTTGAGTCCGCTACCGTAAAAGGCTGCGTGCGCAAGAGTTTTACAGGGTATGACGAAGCGCAATACCTGGGCTACGTGCGGTGCGTTTGCCAGCACAATTGCGCGCTCATGTAATGCCTCCTTGACGAGTGCAAAATCAAGCTGCTGAAGATAGCGCACACCACCATGCAACATTTTTGATGAGCGAGAGCTCGCACCGCTGGCAAAGTCTTCAACTTCTGCCAACACAACACTGAAACCTCGTGCCGCAGCATCCAACGCTGTTCCCAAACCTGTTGCACCTCCGCCAACAACACAAATATCCCATGTGGGTTGCGCTTGTATCGCTTGCCAAGTTTGGTCACGGCTCAAGCCTTGGGAGCTGTTTGCCTCTTTGTAATTTTTTGAATTTTGCATTTACCCCTAGCCTCGTGACTTTTCTTCAGCGATCGCCCAGCGTTATCTCTCACGGCTAGGCGATGAATCACTGCCTGTTGCTGAATCGAGCGACGACTTTGGGTGCTTGGGCATGTTTGGGAAGTTACCGAATCAGTACAGATCTAAAGAAGATGGATGTGAACTGGTCTATCGGCTCCAAACTGCGCATTAGTTTTGACCGCAATATGGCGCCTTCCCAGCCAACCCAAAAAAAACGCGACAGTGCTTGGGGGTCTTGCCCCGGCGCTAGTTCACCGACATCGATGGCTTCGCTCAAGCAATCTGCAACCCGTTTCTCCCATGACACCAACACACCCTCCAGCCGTTCACGGAACTGCGTATCGAGGGCAGCAAGCTCTTGACCAAGATTGCCGATGAGGCAGCCCCGTTTGAAGTCGAACTTCACCATGCCGTTTTTTGCATTCACAGTGAAATTAACCAATCTCTGCAGCGGCGATTGTGAAGCGTCATCAAAAATACGGTCCATTTTTTTGGCGTAATACGCTTCGTAGTTGTCAATGACGGCGTGTCCAAAATGATCTTTGCTTTTAAAGTAATGGTAGAAGGACCCCTTGGGTACGCCAACGCGCTTGAGCACTTCGTCAATACCCGTTATTTGAAACCCGCGCTCGGTCAATAGTTCGGTTCCACACCAAACCAACGCGCTGCGGGTGTCTGTTCGTGCTGTAGCACGATGACCGCTTCTGCTGGAACTCGGCGTAATTTGACTGGTGTGGATTTCTGACACTTAAGATTCTCCGACTGGCATTTCATTGTGTACCAAGGCTTATTGGGGCCAGTAGCGCTTCTTGACCAATTTCTTGTAAAGCTTCCCCGTTGGCAAACGAGGCAGCTCCAAGTCGAAATCAATCGACCGCGGACATTTGAAGTCTGCTAATTTTTCGCGACAAAAAGCCTGTAGTTCTGCTGCCAAAGCCGGCCCGACATCCAATGCGTGCACTGGTTGTACAACGGCTTTTACTTCCTCACCCCAATCACTGTTGGGCACACCAACAACAGCAGCGTCCATCACCTTCGGATGTTGCAGCAACACGTTTTCGATTTCTTGCGGATAAATATTGACACCGCCACTGATGATCATGAAGGCCTTGCGGTCCACCAAATACAGGTAACCCTGATCATCCAGATAGCCAATGTCTCCAAGAGTAGTCCAGCCCAGGGGGTTGCGTGTTTGTGCGGTACTGACTGGGTCATTGTGATAAATGAATTGGGGGCCATCTGAAAAATACACAGCCCCTGTCTGACCAACTTCTAAAGGAACGCCTTCTTCATCACAAATATGCAATTTTCCTTGTGAGGCACGGCCCACCGACCCTTTGTGCGCCAACCATTCATCCGGGGTGATGCTGCAAAAACCATTGTTTTCAGTACCCGCGTAGTATTCATACACGATTGGCCCCCACCAGTGAATCATTTGTTCTTTCACATCAACCGGGCAGGGCGCTGCAGCGTGTACCGCCATTTTCATGGATGAGAGATCAAATTTTTCGCGTGTCTCCTGGTCAAGCTTGAGCAATCGCACAAACATGGTGGGCACCCATTGACTGTGGGTGATGCGACAGCGCTCAATGGTCTGCAGGGCCAACAATGCGTCAAAGCGCTCCATCACCGTCACGGTGCCGCCCATTTTGATCACCGTCATGCTGTGACGCAGTGGTGCAGCATGGTAAAGCGGTGCAGTAGACAGGTAATGACTGTCAGCGTCGTATCCGAACAGTGGTGCCAGCAACTGCACCAACATTGTGGTTTGTCCCGCGTCTGTCTTGGGCAGTGGCCACAGCACACCTTTGGGACGACCGGTTGTGCCCGACGAGTAAAGCATGTCGCTGCCTTGCAAAGCTTGCGCAATGGCAGAGGTGGGCTCTTTCGCACATTGAGCAATCCAATCCCCGTGGCCCCTTTGATCACCGCATGCACCGACGCTCATGCACTGCAGCGTGCTGGGCAGCTTGGTGAACAAGTCTGGGTCAACAGACTCCAAAGCTGGCGAATAAACAAACAAGCGTGCACCACAGTCCCGGACGATGTAATCAATCTCGTCGGTCGTCAGACGGGTACTTATCAGTGTGTAATACACACCGCTTCGATCCAAGCCAAAGCAAAGCTCCAGTAATTCACGGCAGTTATTCATGAGCACGGCCACATGGTCGCCTGGAAGAATGCCTAAATTTGAAACAAAGTGTGCAACCTGGTTGGCGCGGCCTTCGAGTTGTGCGTATGTGACTTTTTCGCCACTCTCGCACATCTGAAATGCAACTTTATCAGGGTCAACGCTCACGGGTTGAATTGGAATTAACATCAGGCCCCCATTTTTTTAATGGGCAATACAGACTTTGCCAAACTGGGCGCCGCTCTTCAAATATGTCATGGCTTCTTTGAGCTCCTCAAATGCAAATACCTTATCGGTCACGGGCACGATCTGATGCTGTGCCATGGCGCGCAACATGGCCTCCAAGCCATCACGGTGCCCAACGGTCACGCCTTGAAGTCGCACTTGGCGAGTGATGATGTGTCCTAGCGAGGTATTCACACTGCTTCCTGACAAGATGCCAATCATGGCCAAAGTACCGCCTGGACGAATGCAGCGCAGAGATTGTGGAAGTGTTTTTTCACCACCCAACTCCAAAATCAAATCGTATCCACGACCCTGCGTAATCTCGCGGGTGGCTTTTGCCCATTCGGGCTGTTCACGGTAATTGATCACGGCATCTGCACCCAATGCGATAGCGCGATCCATTCGCTCTTGGCTCGAGCTGATAACGGTGACATGTGCTCCTAAACTTTTGGCGAATTGCAGTGCAAACAAAGCAACGCCGCCGCACCCTTGTACTAAAACTCGATCACCTGTCTTGACATGGCCGTAAGTGACCACCGCACTCCAAGCCGTCAATGCGGCGCAAGGAAGGCTTGCCGCTTGAATATCGCTCAGGTAGCCTGGAACTGGCACGACGCCTTGTTCAGACAGACACATCACCTCTGTCATGGTCCCATCAATAGGGCCACCGAGAGATTGGGTGAGTCTTTGTAAATCAGGTTCACCCCCAACCCATCCCTGAAAGTAAGTAGGGCAAACTCGATCACCAACACGAACACGCGTAACGCCTGCGCCAACTTCGATCACTTCCCCAACCCCATCAGAGATGGGTATCAATGGCAATTGACCGGTATAGGCTCCGTAACCGCGCTCAGGCACGACGAGATCGCGGTAGTTGAGCGAAGAGGCGCGCATGCGAACCAACACCTGACCATCCCCTGCTGTCGGCTCAGGCCGCTGGGAAAGTTTCAAGTGGTCAATCCCCCACTCCCCCTCGATTTGAAAGACGCGCATTCAGATAGCTCCTGGTTTGAAACGAAAGTCATGTGCCACACGCTCAAGCAACATCGCTGTGGAACCGTCGGCCAATGAAGCTGCGTGAGCTGCCGTGAGATGCCTTAAAAAAGCATAACGATCCAAAAATCCTTCTGCACCCATAGCGTGCAGGAGAGATCCCAATTGAGTCTGAGCCATACTTGTTGCATAAAGTTTGGCCTGTGCGGCTGCAGTTTGGACCTCCTCGCCCTTGTCAATGAGGTCGCAGGCCTGGCTCACCAAAAGCTCGCCTGCCTGTAAGGCTGTTGCTGCTTGTGCAATTTGCCATCGCCAGCCTTGAAATTGCTCCAAAGACTGGCCAAATGCGGTTCGCTTCTGACCATAAACTCTCACATCGGCCAACGCTTGCGACACCATGGCGCAACACATTCCCGCAACATAAGTGCGCGCACGGTTGATAGCACCCATGATGTCGACAAACGCTTCGCCAGGCT
>NZ_JBIKHV010000084.1:0-9338 GCF_044361985.1 Limnohabitans sp.
ACATCGTCCAGAACCAGGCGTGAACTCTCCAAAGCCCCCCCCTGGGTGCTGGCGTGGTATTTGCCAAACAGCGCGACGTGACGGAATCTGGATCTCATCGGCAAATTACATCATTAAAATGACAGGATGCTAGATGATCGTGCCAAGTTATTGCTGAAAGCCCTGGTTGAACGCTACATTGCGGACGGCCAACCCGTGGGCTCGCGCACGCTTTCAAAAGCCTCGGGTCTGGATTTGTCGCCCGCGACCATTCGCAACGTCATGTCAGATCTGGAAGACTTGGGCTTGATTGCCAGCCCGCACACTTCGGCCGGGCGCATTCCGACGAGCCGGGGTTACCGCTTGTTTGTGGACACCATGCTGACGGTTCAACGCGATGGTCTGGAGACCCCGGCCCTGACGCCCGATCAACCTCAAAAGGTGATTGCCAGTGCCGCCAACCTCTTGTCCAACTTGTCGCATTTTGTGGGCGTGGTCATGACGCCGCGCAGGCCTTCTGTATTTCGGCACATCGAGTTTCTGCGTTTGTCCGAGCGACGCTTGCTGGTGATCATTGTTTCCCCTGAAGGCGATGTGCAAAACCGTATCCTGTTCACCGAAACCGATTACTCACAAAGCCAGCTGGTCGAGACCTCGAATTTTCTCAACAGCCATTACGCAGGCATGGCCATCGAGCAGGTGCGCAGCCGGGTGCAACAAGAGCTGCTTAGTTTGCAAAGTGAAATTGCCACACTCATGCAAGCGGCTGTCCAGGTCAGCAGTGAAGCGCTGGCCGAAGACCAGAACGAGGTGGTCATTGCCGGTGAGCGCAACCTGCTTTCTGTGAGTGATTTTTCAAGTGACATGGGCCACTTGCGCAGGGCCTTTGACCTGTTCGAGCAAAAAACGCAGCTCATGCGCCTGCTTGATGTCTCCAGCCAGGCCGAAGGCGTGCGCATCTACATTGGTGGTGAAAGCCAAATCGTGCCGATGCAGGAACTGTCCGTTGTCAGTTCGCCCTATGAGGTAGACGGTCAGATTGTGGGCACCTTGGGTGTGATTGGCCCGACCCGCATGCCCTATGACCGGATGATCCAGATCGTCAACATCACCTCGCGCCTGGTCAGCAATGCGTTGAGTCAATCCAAATAAAAGAGGCTCGTCCTTTGGGCACTACAATGCGCTGCGTGGGGCGTTAGCTCAGTTGGTTAGAGCAGAGGACTCATGAAAATTGTGCACCGAGGCAGGAAACGCTTCGTGTGAATGACGTCAAATTCGGTGAAACCTAAGTGTGGCAACACATACGGCAATGCCGAGCGAAGCTCAGTGTGAAAGCACTTTGAACGTGTAGAGACTAGACGGCGTCCACCTAAAGCTCAGGCCATGGTGAAGGCATAGTCCAGGGAGTAGTGAAAGCTACACAAACCAGAATCCTTTGGTCGACAGTTCAAGTCTGTCACGCCCTACCAGCAATGGAAAAGCCACTGATTTCGGTCAGTGGCTTTTTTTTTGAAAAAGAGTGGCTTTTGCAAAGTGTTCCAAGACAGGCCTATTGAGATCTCAGGCTTTAGGCCCCACTTTGGCCTGGCGTTCAAGCCAGGGTTCAGGCTCTTTCCTTGGACGAGTTCTGGCCATCTTGCGCATGCGCTTCAATGTAACGTCCGGCCAGGAAGGCTGTGAAAAATCCGTTGAACCAATCCATGTTAATGGGTTTGGCCATGAAGATGGTCCCCTCTGGCAGACCGCCCCGGCTTTCAACGTCTTCAGGCGACAAGGCTGACAACACCAAGGTGGTCATGCGGTTGAACTGTGAGTTTTGCCGCAAGGTGCGCAGCAACTCGAAGCCGTCCACACCCGGCATGTCCAGATCGGTGATCAAAACATCCGGTTTAATGCTTGAAATATCGATCAAGGCTTCCAGTCCGGATGACATGGCGGTGCAATCAACGGGCATGACCGATCGGTTGCAATAACCGCGCAACATCTCGCGTGTCACGGCATCGTCTTCGACCAGCAAAACCCGAAGTCTGTTGTCAGCAGGCGTACTTTGAACCGTCAGCATGTTGTGTTTGCGTTGGAATTCGCGAATAGAGGGCATCGAAATCCTGCGATGGCCCCCTTGCGTCTTCCAAGCTTGCAGTTCATTTTTCTCGACCAGGGCCTGGATTGTGCCGACCGACAGACCCAGCAGCTTGGCTGCATAAGTGGTGCCGCAGTAGTCTTCCGGGGTGTCAGGTGTGGTGTTTGTTTTCATGGTGATTTATTTTAGTAATAAAAGTATAAAAAATTACATATTTTTATATCTAAAATTTATTAAAAATGTTAAATAAAAGAAAATTTCTATAAATACTGGCTTATTTTGGAGAAATTTGTCAAATTGATGGTGCTATGAGGAGGTTGCGGATTGGTCCCCTCTGCGACAAAGCCACGCTGAGCTCCAAGGCCTTGGGCGATTAACATGCAGCACAACCCTTATTAAAGGAGACTGCTGATGCCCGAACATGCTGCTGTTTGGCCTGCGCGCCTGCCCGCCAAAATCTCCCCCCCGGTCACCTCGCTCTGGATGAATCTGGCCATCAGCGCCATGCGTTACCCCGACAAAGTTGCTCTGGTGTTCATGGGCCGGGTGTGGACTTACCGCGAATTGATGGCCAGTGCTGAGCGGCTGGCGGGGCAGCTGTTAAGGCTGGGGGTGAAGCCCGGCGACCGTGTGGTGCTGAACATGCAGAATTGCCCGCAGTTGGTGATCACGCACTTTGCAATATTGCGCATCGACGCGGTGGTGGTGCCGGTCAACCCGATGAACCGAGCAGAGGAATTAAAGCACTACATCACCGATCCAGACACGCGGATGGCCGTGACCACGGCCGACCTGGCCCCTGATCTCGCGCAAGCCAGTGAGGCCTTGCCGGCCGAACAGCGTCTGAAACATCTGCTGGTGACACAGTTCACCGATGTGTTTGAGCCCGAAGCTGTGGGCCCCGAGGACTTGCCCGATGCCTGGCGACCTTGGCTGCTGCCGGTGCGGGCTTTGCCTGAACTGGCGTCGGGCCAGGTCCATGCTTGGTGTGACCTGATGGCTCAGCCTGACACGGCCTTGCCCCCGCCTCAAGCCCAAACCGACGATCTGGCGGTTTTGCCCTACACCAGCGGCACCACGGGTCTGCCAAAAGGTTGCATGCACACCCACGGCACCATCATGCACAACGCCATGGCCAGTGGTTTGTGGGGCAACGGCACGCCCGAAAACGTGACCCTGTGCGTTGTGCCCATGTTCCACATCACCGGCATGGTGAGCGTGATGCACACCAGCATTTTGCTGGGCGCCGGCCTGGTGATCATGCCGCGTTGGGACCGTGATGTGGCGGGGCATCTGATTTCCAAATGGCGTGTGACCCATTGGACCAATATCCCGACCATGGTGATCGATTTGCTGGGCAGCCCGCACATGGACCGCTATGACCTTTCTAGCCTGGTCTACATTGGCGGTGGTGGTGCGGCCATGCCCGAGGCTGTGGCCCAACGCTTGTTGGACCAATTTGGTCTGCGCTACATCGAGGGCTATGGCCTGACCGAAACAGCGGCACCTTCGCACACCAACCCACCCGATGCCCCCAAGAAGCAGTGCCTGGGCATTCCGTTCATGAGTGTGGAGTCGCGCATCGTGGACCCCGAGAGCTTGGCCGAATTGCCGCCGGGCGAGTCGGGCGAAATCGTGATCAGCGGGCCACAGGTGTTCAAGGGTTACTGGAAGCGCCCCGAGGCCACCGAAGCCGCCTTCTTTGAACGCGATGGCTTGCGGTTTTTCCGCTCGGGCGATATGGGCCGAGTGGATGAAGAGGGGTATTTCTTCATGACCGACCGCCTCAAACGCATGATCAACGCCAGTGGGTTCAAGGTCTGGCCTGCAGAGGTTGAAGCCCTGATGTTCCGACACCCGGCCATCCAGGAGGCTTGCATCATTGCCACACGCGATGCCTACCGAGGTGAGTCGGTCAAGGCGGTGGTGGTATTGCGACAAGACCACAAGGACAAAGTGACGGCGCAAGACATCATCGACTGGTGTCGTGAGAACATGGCGGTTTACAAAATGCCCCGCGCTGTCACTTTTGTCGATGCCTTGCCCAAGAGCGGCAGTGGCAAAGTCATGTGGCGAGCGTTGCAAGAGGCCGAAATGGCTGCCGTAGATACTCAAGCCCCAACGCCTGCCAACCACTGAGCATAAAACGATGAACCCGAGACTGTCGATTCTTGACCAATCTGCTGCTGCGGCTGGACGCGGGCAGGACGCCACGATCCGCCAGACTCTGGAGCTGGCCCAAAAGGCCGAAGCCTGGGGGTACCACCGTTTTTGGGTGAGCGAGCACCACAGCCATCCCAGCATCGTGGGCAGTGCCCCCGAAGTCTTGATGGCCGCCATTGCCGCCCGCACCCAGCGCATCCGCATTGGCAGTGCGGGGGTGATGCTGCCGCACTATGCCCCCTTGAAGGTGGCCGAGCAGTTTCGGGTGCTGGACGCGCTGGCCCCCGGGCGGATTGATTTGGGGGTGGGCCGTGCGCCCGGCAGTGATGGGCGCACCGCGCAATTGCTCAACCCCGACCGCAGTGCGTCAGAGCGCTTCCCCCAGCAGGTCATGGAATTGCAGGCCTGGGTCAGCGGGCAAAACTTGCCCGCAGGCCATCCTGGGCACAACGTGTTCGCCTATCCGTTGTCAGAGACTGCGCCCTCCGTTTGGATGCTGGGCAGTTCAGACTATGGCGCGCAGTTGGCTGCTCATCTGGGCCTGCCTTACGCCTTTGCCTATTTCATCACCGATGGGCAGGGCGCAGACGAGGCTTTACAGATTTACAGGGAGACTTTTCGCCCAAGTGCCACTTTGCAAAAACCTTCAGCCGCCTTGTGCGTCTGGGCCCTGGCTGCCGATACCGACGAAGAAGCTTTGCGCCTGTTTGAAAGCCGTGCGCGATGGAAGATGGACCGCAACCTGGGCCGCATCGGGTCTCTGCTGCCGCCCGAGGAGGCGGAGCGCGATTACAGCCCGGCCGAGCAGTTTGCGCTGGAACGACTGCGCGACTCGGCCCTGATCGGCTCGGCCGCTACTGTGGGCGCCAAACTGCGTCAACTGGCAGCGCGGCTGGCGGTCGATGAACTGGTGGTCATCACCTGGACGCATGACCCGGCCGCCCAAAGCCGATCTTATGAATTGCTGGCCCAGGAGTTCGCACTTGCGGCAAACTCTTGAGCTTTGATTTTCCAACCAAGGACTTGTTCATGTTCACCACCGCAATCGCTGGCAGCTTGCCCAAACCCGCCTGGCTGGCTGAAACCGAAAAACTCTGGCCGCAGTGGAAAACCCAAGGGCCTGAACTGCAACAAGCCAAAGCCGATGCCACGCTGTTGTGGATCAAGGCGCAGGAAGATGCTGGCCTGGATGTGATCGGCGATGGTGAGCAGGCACGCCAGCACTTTGTGCACGGCTTTGTTGAGCAGGTGGAGGGCATCGACTTTGTCAACAAGGTCACCATGGGCATCCGCAACAACCGTTACGACGCCCAAGTGCCCCAGGTGATCGCGCCTTTGCGCTTGAAAGGCCGTGTGCACGCCTTCGAAGCACAACTGGCCCGCGCCCACACCAAAAAGAAACTCAAATTCACCTTGCCTGGCCCGATGACGATTGTGGACACCGTGGCCGACCGTTTTTATGGCGACAAGGTCAAGATGGCCATGGCCTTTGCCGAGCTGCTGAATCAGGAGGCGCTGGCGCTGCAAGCCGACGGCGTGGACATCATCCAGTTCGATGAGCCAGCCTTTAACGTCTACATGGACGAAGCGGCCGACTGGGGCGTTAAGGCGCTTGAAGTAGCCGCGCGGGGCCTGACTTGCACCACAGCGGTTCACATTTGCTATGGCTACGGCATCGAAGCCAACAACAACTGGAAGAAAACCCTGGGCGATGAGTGGCGCCAGTATGAAAAAGTGTTTCCGGCTCTTGCCAAAAGCAGCATTCAGCAAGTCAGTCTGGAGTGCATGCACTCGCATGTGCCCATGGAGATGATGAAGCTGCTGGAAGGCAAAGACGTGATGGTTGGCGTGATCGATGTGGCCAACCCGGTGATTGAAACCCCGGAGGAAATTGCCGACACGATTGGCCGAGCCTTGCAATTTGTGCCCAAACACCGACTGATCGCCTGCACCAACTGCGGCTTGGCCCCGATGAGCCGCGCCGTGGCCGAGGCCAAGCTCAAAGCTTTGGCCGAAGGCGCCAAACTGGCCAGCCAGCGTTACGCCTGAGGGCAGGCCTGAAGGGCAATCTCATCGGGCATGCTGAGCACACCGGTGGCCGGGTCGTAGCCGGTTTTGCGCAGGTGCAGGGCCAGTGCGGCGTCCATGGATTGCGAATGCATGGCAAACCACTGGCCCAGTTCTTCGGCCATTTGACGAATCGGTGCCAGGTTGCCGGATTCACCGGCACTCAGGCCTTCGTGCATGACTTGCAACACCACTTTGTGTTGCGTGGTGTGGATGTGGGTGGAAGAAAACCGGCTGGCATTCATCCACCGGTCTTCGCGTTCAAAAACGTTGGCCGTGTGTCTCACCAAGTTGCGCCAGTGACCCAGCAGCGCCACATCAGGTGCCTCATGCGCTAAATCCAGCAGGGCGACCAAGGTTTTGTGCCCATCGTCCATGCCCGGCATGCCCAGCGACAGGGCGTCGCTCCACTTCAATCTGCTCATCATTTCTCCTGTGCCAATGCTTGCAGCTTATGGCTTCGCCGCCTGTTGGTCTTTGATGCGCATCAGCAGGGGCTTTGAAATCCACCCACCTTGGCCCTGCCGAACTGCACAGCGTTATGCTTGCACTCTTTGCCTGATTTCCTGGACGTTTTCATGCCCCAACTAACGCTGCAGCCCCCTTTGACATCGCTTGATCAGTTGAACAACACCTTGACGACGCAAGGCTTTGCTGTGCTGGGCTCGGACAGTGTGTGCGCTTTGGCGGGTGTCTCGATCGAGGCACTGCGAGCGCTGCAACCCAGTTGGAATGATTTGCCCCCCGACCAGTACCTCAAGGATGGTGGGCGTTACCGGCGTCGCCGACATGCCAGTTTCCAGGTCACCCCAGACCAGGTACAGCTGGTGCCGCACCGCGCGCATTGGCAGCCGCTGTCTTACAACGCGCTGCATGGCGGCATGCAGCGGTGGTTTGATCCCATGGCCCCCGAGGTCGTTCAGCAGGACGCTTGGCAAAAGTTGTTGCGTGGTCTGGCCTGTCTGGCCTGTGCCGCCCAGGGCGATCAGACCTGGTTCACCGAAGCCCACCAGTTCCGCATTGACACCACCGATGGCATCGGCCGTCCCACACCTGAAGGCGCACACCGGGATGGGGTGAACTGGGTGGCCGTGTTTTTGTTGGACCGCCAAGGCATCAAGGGGGGTGAAACGCGGGTGTTTGACATCAACAGCCCCAGTGGCCAGCGCTTTACCTTGAACGAGCCTTGGTCACTTTTGCTGCTTGACGACACCCGGGTGATCCACGAAACCACACCGATTCAGCCTGAGGGTGACGGCGGCTGGCGCGACACCCTGGTGGTCACTTTGCGCTCGGGGGGCTTTCTGGATGAGCCCGTGCCCAAGGCCTGAAATCAAGCCCCATCAATCCCTGAAGTTGTCAAAACTCAGGGGCAAGTCGGTCATGTCCTTGCGCAGCAGGGCCATGACGGCCTGCAACTCGTCGCGTTTGGCGCCGGTCACGCGCACCGCATCACCCTGAATGGACGCTTGTACCTTGATCTTGCTTTCCTTGATCAGCTTGGTGATTTTCTTGGCATCTTCGGTCTCGATGCCATTTTTGACCTTGATCACCTGCTTGACTTTGTCGCCGCCGATTTTTTCGACTTTGCCAATGTCCAGAAAGCGCACATCCACATTGCGTTTGGTCAGCTTGTTGCGCAGGATGTCTTCGACCTGGGTCAGTTGAAAATCGGCATCGCCAAACATCGTGATCTCTTTGTCCTTGAGTTCGATGTTGGCAGACGTGCCTTTGAAGTCAAAGCGGGTGCCGATTTCTTTGGCGCAAGTGTCAACAGCGTTGCGCACTTCGACCATGTTGGGTTCGCAAACAGTATCAAACGAGGGCATGGTGGGGCAAATCAAGGGTTGAGAATGCGACAATTCTCCCATGAACCTGGAGAAAAACGTACCCCTGCAGCCTTACAACACCTTCGGCATTGCTGCCAAGGCACAGGTTTTGGTCCGTGTTCGCAGCGAGGGTGACCTGCTGGCCGTGCTGGCCGACCTGCAATTGGCCACTTTGCCCAGGCAGGTGCTGGGTGGTGGCAGCAACATCGTTTTAACGGGCGATGTCAAGGCGCTGGTGCTCAAGGTGGAGGTTCCTGGCATGCGCTTGGCGTCTGAAACCGACCGCCACTGGGTGGTCGAAGCGGGCGCAGGGGTGGACTGGCATGAACTGGTGGCTTGGACGCTGGAGCAAGGCTACCCGGGCCTCGAAAACATGGCCTTGATTCCAGGCACGGTGGGCGCATCGCCTGTGCAAAACATCGGTGCATACGGAGTTGAGCTGCAAGACCGCTTTGACTCGCTGGATGCCATGGACATGTTCACCGGCGAGTTGTTCAGCCTGAATGCCGCGCAGTGTGGCTTCAGCTACCGGGACTCTGTCTTCAAGCACGCTTCGGGTGGCGCCGATGGCTTGGGCCTGGCTGGGCGTGCCGTCATCTTGCGGGTGCGCTTTGCGCTGCCCAAAAGCTGGAAACCTGAGCTGGGCTACCTGGACTTGGCACGCAAAATGGCCGAGACGGGCATCCAAAGCCCTGATGCTCGGCAGATTTTTGACTGGGTCTGCGCCATCCGCCGCGCCAAATTGCCCGACCCGAAGGTAATTGGCAACGCCGGTAGTTTTTTCAAAAACCCCACCGTCACCACCGAGCAGTGCGCCGACATCATTGCCCGCGACCCGAAAGTGGTGCATTACCCCATGCCCGATGGCAGCATCAAGCTGGCGGCAGGCTGGCTGATCGATGCCTGCGGCTGGAAAGGCAAAACCGTGGGCCATGCCGGGGTCTACGAAAAGCAGGCCTTGGTGTTGGTCAACCGGGGCGGGCGCGAGAACCCCTGCACCGGTGGCGAGGTGATGACGCTGGCCAAAGCCATTCAGACCAGCGTGTACGAGCGCTTCGGGATTCTTCTGGAGCCTGAACCGGTGGTGATTTGAGGCTTTGAGCCTGGTGTCGTAGGCCGCCGGTTTTGGCTGCACCATTGTTCCGCGCCGGGTTGGGGCCTGAACGGTCGGCCTCATACTCGCTTCGCTCGCCAAATCGGCCGATCCGCTCAGGCCCCCA
>NZ_JBIKHV010000018.1:0-33247 GCF_044361985.1 Limnohabitans sp.
ACTCTCGGGGGCTGCGGTTTTGGCGTTCATCGGGGACTCCTCAGATTGAAAAAACAGATAAAAAAAACCGCCGGGCTTTGAGGCTCCGGCGGTGTGTGTCGAGATGTTCGGGTGCTTATGCGCTCGCCTCTCGTCCGCCGGGGACTGAGAACCAAAAATAAAAAAAGTAAAAAAAAGCACAGCGCAAAGACATGGATTCAATGTATCACAGCTTGATGGCAGTTTCTGATACGCCAGCCCGAGGACAAACCCGATGGCCCGTTCAGGCCGTGCCGCCCACGGTCAGACCATCGATGCGCAAAGTCGGCTGCCCCACGCCCACTGGCACGCTCTGACCTTCCTTGCCGCAAGTGCCTACCCCCGAGTCGAGTTTCATGTCGTTGCCGATCATGCTGATTTTCTTGAGCGACTCCGGGCCGCTACCCACCAGGGTTGCGCCCTTGACGGGGTACTGTATCTTGCCGTTTTCCACCCAGTAGGCCTGGCTGGCCGAGAACACAAACTTGCCACTGGTGATGTCCACCTGGCCGCCTGCAAAGTTGGTGGCGTACAAACCTTTTTTGATACTGGCCACAATTTCTTCAGGGCTCTTGTCACCGCCCAGCATGTAGGTGTTGGTCATGCGAGGCATGGGGACATGGGCATAGCTTTCACGGCGACCATTGCCTGTAGGCTTGACGCCCATCAGGCGGGCGTTCATGGCGTCCTGGATGTACCCGCGCAGAATGCCGTCTTCGATCAGTACATTCTTCTGGCTGGCATGACCTTCGTCGTCCACATTCAGCGAGCCACGGCGGTCAGCGATGGTGCCATCGTCGAGTACCGTCACTCCTTTGGCCGCCACACGCTGACCAATTCGACCACTGAACGCACTGGAGCCCTTGCGGTTGAAGTCGCCCTCCAGGCCATGGCCCACGGCCTCATGCAGCAGCACACCCGGCCAGCCATTGCCCAACACCACGGTCATCTCACCTGCAGGTGCCGGACGAGCTTCGAGGTTGATGAGCGCGGCCGATACCGCCTCTTGCACATAGGTTTCAACCATGACATCGTCAAAATAGGCCAGCCCGAAACGGCCTCCACCCCCCGCACTGCCCACCTCGCGGCGGCCGTTTTGCTCAGCGATGACCGTGACAGACAAACGAATCAGGGGGCGCACATCGGCGGCCAGCGTGCCATCGGCACGGGCGACCATCACCACGTCGTATTCAGTCGCAAGGCCTGCCATGACCTGCACCACGCGCGGGTCTTTGGCTCGTGCGGTCTTTTCCACGCGACCCAGCAGCTTGACTTTGGCCGTGCTGTCCAGAGTGGACATCGGGTCCAGCGAAGGGTAGAGCGAACGGCTGGCAGAAATTTTGCGGGCTGGCACCTTGATGCGCTTGTTTTGCGCTGCCGAAGCGATGGTGCGCACCGTCATGGCAGCGTCCATCAAGGAAGCTTGTGAAATATCGTCCGAGTAGGCGAACGCCGTTTTTTCGCCCGATACCGCCCGCACACCCACACCCTGGTCAATGCTGAAACTGCCGGTCTTGACGATGCCTTCTTCCAGGCTCCAGCCTTCTGAACGGGTGTACTGAAAATAAAGATCGGCATCGTCTACGGCGTGCGCTTTGATGGCGGCCAAGGCTTGGCTCAAATGGGTTTCGTCGAGGCCAAAAGGCTCAAGCAACAGGGACCGGGCCGTGGCCAAGCGTTCGATGGTGGGTTCGCGTGAAATCATGGCTTGCATTGTAGGCATGGATCAAGACCCTTGCCCGGGCCGGAAAGAGCCAAGCCCCTAGCAACAGACCAGCACCTGACGGGCCAGCCTGCTGACCCCCTCAACGCTGGCGCATCAACTGAAGCAAGGCGGCATCGTCGAGATCAGCCCAACCCTTGCCCAGGGCCTGCGCAAACAGGTCCCTGGCCAATCGGCCCAATGGCGGGTCAAAACCCACCTCTTGGGCAGCTTGCACCGCCAAGCCAGTGTCTTTGGCCAACAGCGTGACGTGGGCCCGTGGTGCAAAATCATCTTGCAAAGCCCGCTGCATTCGGTCCGTACCGATCCAGCTTTGCCCACTCGAAGCCTCAATGACCGACAAGGTGGCCTTTGGGTCCAGGCCCAGGCGCTCGGCCAAAGCCATGGCCTCGGCAGCACCCACCAAATTGACCGCCGCCAGCAAGTTATTCACCAGTTTGGTGCGCGCGCCGTCACCGGCACGGGTGCCGACCCGAAACACCTTTTGGCTCAAGGCATTCAGCAAGCCCTGACTGCGCACCCACAGCGCATCCGAGCAGGCCACCATCAAACTCATGCTGCCCTCTTGGGCCCGCAAGGGGCCGCCCGACATGGGCGCATCAATGCAACCAATGCCACGCTGCGCCAGTCGCTCGGCCTGTGCTTGCACCGTGCCAGGCCCCAGGGTCGGGCAAAGCATCACGGCCTGGCCTGGTTGCAGCGCAGTGCACGCGCCGCCCTCACCCCAGAGCACCGCCTCGGTTTGCGCCGCATCGACCACCGCTACCAGCAACACGCCATCGGGCGCCAGCTTGCGAGCGGCTTCAAGGGCCGAAGGAAAAGGTATGGCACCCCTCAGGACTGCGCGGGAAAGAGCCAGTGGGTCGGTGTCGTGCACCCCTACAGACCACCCCAGTTCAGACAAACGGTAAAGCATGCCGCCGCCCATATTGCCAGCGCCCACGATGACAACGGACAGGTTAGTGATCATGTTTGAACCAGTTGTTTGGACTTGGCAATCGACATCAGGATGCCCAGCGCCAGGCCCAGGGTGACCATGGCGGTGCCGCCATAACTGATGAAGGGCAAGGGCACCCCCACCACCGGCAAGATGCCGCTGACCATCCCCATGTTGACGAAGGCGTAGGTGAAAAAGATCATGGCCATGCTGCCTGCCAGCAAACGGCTGAACAAGGTGGGCGCCTCAGCCGCAATCATCAGGGCCCGATACACCAGAAAAAAGAAACAGAAGATCAGAAACAGCCCCCCCACAAAACCGAATTCCTCGCCATAGGCGGCAAAAATGAAGTCGGTCGTGCGCTCAGGGATGAACTCCAGGTGGGTTTGTGTGCCCTGCATGAAGCCTTTGCCCCAGAATCCGCCTGAGCCAATGGCGATCATTCCTTGAATGATGTGAAATCCTTTGCCCAGAGGGTCACGCGCCGGGTCCAGCAAGGTGCAAACACGTTGCCGCTGGTATTCATGCAAAACTCGCCAGTCGACGCCCTCAGCACACAGGCTGGGCTCCATGATGACCAACACAACCACCCCAATGAGGCCCAGGGCCACGGGCGGCAAGATCCACCGCCACTGGAGCCCCGCAAAGAAAATCACAGCCAGCCCTGCAGCCAGCACCAGCAAGGCCGTGCCCAGATCAGGCTGCTTCATGATCAGGCCAACGGGAATGCCCAAAATGAGCAGCGCCACCGCAAAATCAAAGGGCCTGAGCTGACCTTCACGTTTTTGAAACCATGCCGCCAGCATCAGGGGCAGGGCAATTTTCAAAATCTCACTGGGCTGTATCACCACGCCTAGATTGACCCACCGCTGGGCGCCTTTTTTGGTGATGCCGAAAATGGCCACGGCCACCAGCAAGATCACGCCGACCGCGTAAACCGGCACGGCCCAGGCCATGATCTTTTGGGGTGGCATTTGAGCCACCACAAACATGATGGTGCCCGCCAGCAGCATGTTGCGCCCGTGGTCAACGAAGCGGGTGCCGTGGTCATATCCAGACGAAAACATGATCAACAAGCCTGCGCAAGCGAGCATGAACACGGCGAATGCCAAGGGGCCATCAAACCCCTTGAGCAGATACCGCAGACGCTGAAACAGCGTCGGTTTTTGAATGACTGAGCCCATAGGACAGATTATCTCAGGCTGGGTTTGAAAAATACGGCCCAGCCAGAGCCTCAGTGGCTTCGCCCACTGCGGAACATGCCGTGGGTTTTACGATGAAGCACGCCTTGGGCGGCCAGTTTATTCATGGACGGGCTGGCATGGGCGTGCGTGATGGCCATGCCCAAAGCATCGGCGGCATCCTGGCGCGGGACCACGGGCAATTGAAGCAAGCGTTTGACCATTTCCTGGACCTGTGATTTGGCAGCCCGCCCGTGTCCGGTAACCGATTGCTTCATCTGCAAGGCGGTGTATTCGGCCACCGCCAAGTCGCACGACACCAGGGCCGTCAAGCAACAGCCTCTTGCCTGGCCCAGCAGCAGGGTCGCTTGCGGGTTGATATTGACAAACACGATCTCGACCGACGCCACATCCGGCTGGTAGCGGGCATGGATTTCACGGATGCCGTCGTAAATCACCTTCAGCCGTGCGGGCAAATTGCCCATGTCTCCCCGGGTGGTCTCGATCACCCCGCTGGCCACATATTGCAGGCGCGAACCGGTCATGTCCAAAACACCGAAACCCGTGGTCTGCAAGCCAGGGTCAATGCCCAAGATGCGCACAGTTTGCGGTGCAGGTGTTGTCAATGCACTCATGGCAACACCACATCACCCATGCGAGCCATGATTGTTTCGGCCCTGCTGGCCAGATACGCCGATTGAGCCCGTTGCTCAAAATACCGGGGACGGGGCAACATGACGGACAGTCGCGCAGCCTCCCAGTCATTCAATTGTGCCGCGCTTTTTCTGAAGTAATGTTGCGCCGCCGCCTCAGCGCCGAAAACGCCCTCACCCCACTCCACGCTGTTGAGGTAAATCTCCAGAATGCGCTGCTTGGACAGCACGGTTTCCAGGGTCAATGTGATCAGCATCTCCTGGCCTTTGCGCCACAAAGTGCGTTCACCGGACAAGAAAAGGTTTTTGGCCAGTTGCTGGGTGATGGTCGAGCCGCCCACAATTTTCACGTGGGTTGACTTGGCATCCGGTCGTCGCTGGGCGCGTTGCTCAGCCACCGCTTTGGCCTTGGCATTTTTTTCCCAGGCTTTTTCCAAAGACTCCCACCAGACACCGCCATGCTGGGTGAAAGCACTGTCTTCAGAAGCGATGACCGCCCGCTGCAACCCCGGTGAGATTTTTGTGTAATCCACCCACTCCTGGCGCCAGGGCAAGCGGCCTTGCCGGCTCACGATTTGCCAGATCTGTGAACGCTCAAAAGAAGTTGATTGCGGTGCCAGCAAGTTCATGCCGGCGATGCGCAAAACAAAAAATGCTTGCAATACCAACACGGCCAGCAAGACCAGCAAAAACCACCGACCAAAAGCGCGCATTGACTTCCTTTTTTCTATGGTTTAGAGGTCAGCCCGACCTGTCCAGGCAGCAGCGCATCGGCGGCCAGCATGCGCGTGTCCAATGTGCCCTCTTTGGAAAACTGAAATCGTGTAACCACCACAATTTGTGTCGCCTGACGGCGCATGTTAGCGCTGAACACATCGAACGGGGCGGCACTGCGCACAATCGCCACCGCCCGTTGGTCCAGCAAGGGCTGGCCAGAAGTTTGCGCGACCTCGGTCTGAACAAGGCGCCCACGGCCATCGACCGTGATCACCATGGTCAATTGGCCATAGAGTTTTTGCCCTCCTACCTGAGGGAAATTAAGCGTGCCGCGCGTTTCAATGGTCCGCCTCAATTTGTCGTAGTAAAGGGCATAGACAGCCTCTTGGGTTGCCGGACTGATGAAACGCTTGCGAGGGCCCCCTTGGGTTTTTTGCACCCTTTCCTCAATCCGTGCCAACTGGCGGGCCAACTGCTGCTGGCGCTCTTGCCGGGCCTGACGCTCGGGCGCCTGAGCGCTTTCACCCGAAGGGTCCTGGGTCAATGCCGACAACTCCTGCTGCAGCTGGGTCAGCAAACGAGTTTGCTGCAGCCGCAGTGCTTCAATCTGGCGCTGCATGGCGCCGATGTCTGTCCCCGACTCCTGGATTTCGGAAGGCGGCAATGGGGAACTTGCAGTTTGCGATCGGGTCGTTTGCCCGCCTCCTGCCAGTTGCACCTGGGCCAGGGCCTGCGCCCTTTCCGGCGCCTGATCACTGCGGGCATTGACCAGCACCACCTCCAGGGAAGTGTCCTCAAAAACACGGTTGAAACTTTGTGGATCTGCGAAGCGCCAGGCGATCAGGGCCGCATGGACCAGCACAGAACAGCCCAAGGCCCACCAAAGGGTGTGGCGACGGATCGTCTGCCGCCAGCGTGAGGGGACCTCAGCAGCTGGCTGACTGCTTTCAAGCGCCATCGCTTTGCGTGCTGTCATTCAAATCGACAGCAATCGTCAGCGGCCCAGCATTGAGCGCTTCGTCTTCCTCCTGATCCTCAGCCTCCTGGTCTGCTGAAACCACAGGCGCATCCAGATGCGCAGTGACCGTGCCATTCACGTCAAGCGCCATCAGGTCGACCTCTCCCAATTTGACGCGCACACGTGCACCCCGCAACAAACCTTGCGCACCCATCACGCTGAACAGCAGTGGCAAGTTGTCGGCACGCACCAGCCAAATGCCACCCCCCATTTCCTTGACCAGGCTGGCTTCCAACTCGTCGATGCTTTGCTGCTGCACATGGCGCAATGTCCAGTAGCGCTCCATGCTGGACTGCACGCTGTTGTAGGCGCTGTAGGCGGCATCAAAACCGCTGATGATGGAGAACAACTCGGCGTCTTTGGGCTTGAAGGGTGCAGCCAACGCGGCCGTGGCGCCATGGCGCGCACACGCGATGATTTGCCATTGGTTAACCAGGTCGGTGTAGCGACGCAAAGGGGATGTGCTCCAGGCGTAGCTTGGAACGCCAATGCCGGCATGCGGCAAGGCTTTGGTGCCCATGCGCACCTTGACGCCTGGTGCCATGCTGGCCTGGCTGCGGTAAATGCCAGGCACTCCGAAGCTGGCCAGCCACTGGCCCCAGGTGCTGTTGGCCAAAATCATGGCCTCGGCCACCATCAAGTCAAGCGGCGCCCCCCGCTGGCGCACCTCAATCCGCACCGCCTCGTTGCCTGTAGGTGGGGCGTCGTTGCTCGGGCGATCCAGCTTGAAGTTGTAATCAGGGCGGTTGAAATTCTCGGGTTTGCCGCGCACCACCCCACGACGGGCCTTGAGGGTCTGGGCCAGACGCCAGAAAAATGCCAATGTCGGCCGATCCACCGGCAAATCGGTCGGGGTATCGGCCTCGGCGCTTTCCAGCCACTCTCGGGTGATGGTTTGGTCGAGTTGGTCGTGCCGCAAGTTGGCCAAAATGCCCACCCGCTCGACACGCGTTTCGGTCTTCAGAACTTCCAGATCGGTTTCACTGAAGGTCACATACAAAGACACCGCAGGGCAGTCGCGGCCCTCGATCAAGGTGTAGGCCTGCACCACGCTGTCAGGCAACATGGTGATTTTGTAGCCTGGCATGTACACCGTGGACAAACGCTGTCGCCCCAACTGGTCGATTGCGCTGCCTGGCGTCAAGGCCAGGCCAGGGGCCGCAATGTGGATCCCCACCGTGACCGTGCCTGTCCCCAGGCCCTGAAGAGACAAGGCGTCATCGATCTCGGTGGTGTGCGAGTCATCGATTGAAAAGGCCTGCACAGAGGCCAAAGGCAAGGCTTCATGGATAGCCGGAGCTTGCAACGCCGGAAAACCCGTGCCTTTGGGAAACAGGTCAAACAAGAACCGCTGCCAATGAAAATCCCAGGCCGAAGCGATGGCACCTGCGTTTTGCAACAACTCCAAAGGCGCCGTCTGGCTGGCTTTGCTGGCCTCGACCACGGCTTTGTATTCAGGCGTATTTTTATCCGGTCGGAAGAGAATTTTGTACAACTGCTCGCGCACCGGGGTGGGACAGACCCCAGCCATCAACTCGGCAGACCAGGCCTCGATCTGCGCCTGAACTTGCTTCTTTTTCTCGATGGCGATCAAGGCCTGCTGCACGATTTCTGCAGGGGCTTTGCGGAAGCGGCCTTTGCCGCCCCGCCGAAAATAATGGGGCGCTTCGTGCAGACACAACAAAGCGGCCACCTGTTGCACCGTGCTGGCGCCGTCGCTGAAATAATCCTTGGCCAGATCGGCAAAGCCAAACTCTTCATCAGAGGCGAATTCATAGGCCAATTCCAGCTCAATGGTCTGGCTCATGGCCACGGCTTCGTTCAGCAGACTGGCGGGGGTGGGCTTGTCAAACTTCAGCAGCATTTGTGCTGCCTTGACTTTGACCCGCTTGCCCGAATCCAGTTCCACTTGGGCGGAGGCTTCGGCTTCGGAAAGGATCCGACCGGCCATGAATTTGCCGGCTTCTTCAAATAATGCGTACATGGGGTGATTTTCCCATGCGGCACCACCTTGAAGGGCAAGAAGGCTCAGGCCAGGTGAAGAAATTCCAGAATTTCGGGCAGGTAAAGGTCAAAATCGCTCAGCGCGTGGTCGCTCCCCTCAAGCAGGCGCACACGCCCGGCTTTGTGGCGAGCCCACATTTCGCGCCAATCCAGCACCTCATCCCCTTTGGCAATCACGGCCAATGTTTTGGGCTTGCGGGGCGGGGTCTGCGCCTCCAGATCGGCCAACTCCTGCACGTAAGCCGCCTCAAAAAAAATCTTTTGCGAGGGGTCGTGCCAAGCCGGATGTTCGCCAATGTAGCCCGCCAAATCACGCGCAGGGTGGACAGCAGGATTGAGCAGGACGGCTGGACATCCCAGTTGCTGTGCCAACCAGGCCGCATAAAAACCGCCTAAAGAAGACCCCATGATCGCCATGCGCTCACGGGGCCAGGATGACAGACCAACGCTCAAAGCGCTGATGGCCCGTTGGGGCGAGGCGTCCAGTTGCGGACACCACCAGGTCACCGCAGGGTGCCTGGCCTGAACGATGTCCGCCATTTTTCGGGCTTTGGCCGAACTTGGCGAAGACCGGAAACCATGCAAATAAAGCAGGTGGGTGGTGGTGGTCATCACCAGGCAGGTTGAAGGGCGGCCAGCCCACGGGGTGCCTCAGAGGCATTCTCAAAGCTCACCACTTCGTAGGCATCAGGGCGCGACAACAACTCCCGCAGCAAGAGGTTGTTCAGGGCATGGCCTGAACGGAACGCGCTGTATGCGGCCAACAGCGGTTTGCCCAAAATGTACAAATCCCCCATGGCATCCAAGATCTTGTGCTTGACGAATTCATCGTCATAGCGAAGACCTTCCGCGTTAAGTACTTTGTAATCGTCCATCACGATCGCGTTGTCCAGACCCCCACCCAGGGCCAGGCCATTGGCGCGCAACATTTCCACATCTTTGGCGAAGCCAAAGGTTCGGGCACGTGCGATGTCGCGGGCATACACACCTTCAGACATGTCGAACACCACTTGCTGCCCCGTGGAGTCGACGGCGGGGTGACGGAAGTTGATTTCAAAACTCAGTTTGTAACCATGGTAGGGGGTCAAACGCGCCCACTTGATGTTCTCGCCCTCCCCCTCAGACACTTCCACAGGTTTGAGCACGCGCACAAAGCGCTTGGGCACCGACTGCTCCACCACCCCCGCGCTTTGCAACAAAAAGACGAATGAGGAAGCCGACCCGTCAAGAATAGGCACTTCTTCAGCGGTGATGTCGACATACAGGTTGTCAATGCCCAAACCGGCGCAGGCCGACATCAGGTGCTCGACCGTCAAGACTTTGGCTTGCCCCACAGAAATCGTGGAGGCCAAACGGGTATCGGTCACCGCTTCGGCATTGACCGGAATATCCACCGGCTCCGGCAGGTCAATCCGACGAAACACAATGCCGGTGTCTGGCGCCGCCGGACGCAAGGTCAACTCGACCCGCTGGCCACTGTGCAAACCAACACCCACGGCTTTGGTCAGGGTTTTGAGAGTACGTTGTGCAAGCATGGCCAAATTTTAAGGGGAGAGGTATTCAATTGTTCCGCGAAGGCATTCATCCAAATGCAAAAAGAGGCAGACAGGCACATGCCCGTCTGCCCCCAAAGCACCCGAAATAACCGTCAGATCAGCAGATCAGTCTGCCTGCTTGCGCAGGAAAGCGGGGATTTCGATGTCATCCATGCCCGCACTGGCCATGCCGTCTACACGAGCCGCGGCATGGGTACGATTGCTGCGCCAAATGGCCGGTGTGTTCATGCCGCTGGTGGCCAAGGGTGAGCCCGCCTGCGTCGAGGCGGCCACTGCGTTTTGACCGCCCATGGTGAAAGGCACGTTGTCGGTGCCAGTGCGCAGCACTTGCAGCGGTGGTGCCGTACGACGCGCACCCAGTTTTGACAAGCCTGTGGCCACAACGGTCACGCGAATTTCGTCACCCAGCGACTCATCGTAGGCTGTGCCGTAAATCACATGGGCATTTTCTGAAGCGTATGCACGGATGGTGTTCATCGCTTGCTTGGACTCAGAAAGCTTCAAGGAACCTTTGGCTGCACTGATCAGCACCAGCACGCCCTTAGCGCCCGACAGATCCACCCCTTCAAGCAATGGACAAGCCACGGCTTGTTCCGCAGCAATGCGCGCACGATCCGGGCCACTGGCTGCAGCGGTGCCCATCATGGCTTTGCCGGGTTCACCCATCACGGTGCGCACGTCTTCAAAGTCGACGTTCACGTGCCCTGGCACGTTGATGATTTCAGCAATACCACCCACAGCGTTCTTCAGCACGTCGTTGGCATGGGCAAACGCCTCGTCTTGCGTCATGTCTTCACCACCGGGCAATTCCAGCAGCTTTTCGTTCAACACCACGATCAGCGAATCCACATTGGCTTCGAGTTCCTGCATGCCCAGGTCGGCATTGGACATGCGGCGGCCACCTTCAAACTCGAATGGCTTGGTCACCACACCCACGGTGAGGATGCCCATCTCCTTGGCGATGCGTGCAATCACAGGCGCAGCACCCGTGCCTGTTCCGCCACCCATGCCTGCGGTGATGAACAACATGTGCGCGCCCTCAATCGCAGCGCGAATATCGGCTTCAGCGCTTTCTGCGGCTTCGCGGCCTTTTTCAGGCTTGCTGCCGGCACCCAGACCGGTTTGGCCCAACTGGATGAAACGGTGTGCGGCGCTGCGGGCCAAGGCTTGTGCATCGGTGTTGGCGCACACAAACTCAACGCCTTGCACCTGGCGCTCGATCATGTGCTCTACAGCGTTGCCGCCGCCGCCGCCAACGCCGATCACTTTGATCTGGGTGCCTTGGTTGAATTCTTCAGTCTGGATCATTTCAATGGTCATGGTGCTTCTCCTAAATTTGGTTGCAGTTGCCGGGATTTTCTAAATGCGTTTTCTTATTTGAATGGGTTATCAACATCGACACGGTCGCGATACCGGTGGACTGGCTTTGGCCAAGTAGCGTTTTTTCCAGTTCATCAGAAGTTACCCACAATGAAGTCTTTGAATCGACCAAAAGCGTTGTTCACAGAACTCTTCTTTTGCGTGACCTTATAACCACGCAAGCGAGCCAACCTGGCTTCTTCAAGCAAGCCCATCACGGTGGCTGCGCGCGGCTGGCTGACCATGTCGGCCAAGCCCCCAGCGTACTTAGGCAGACCGCGGCGCACGGGCTTAAGAAAAATGTCTTCGCCCAACTCGACCATGCCGGGCATAACGGCGCTGCCGCCGGTGAGCACGATGCCCGAGGACAACACTTCTTCGTAACCCGACTCGCGGATGACCTGGTGCACCAGCGAAAAAATCTCTTCAATGCGTGGCTCGATCACACCCGCCAGTGCTTGCCTGCTCAGCATGCGTGGACCTCGGTCACCCAAACCTGGGACCTCTACCTGTGCGTCCGGGTCGGCCAGCAATTGTTTGGCATAACCACTTTCCACCTTAATGTCTTCGGCGTCTTTGGTGGGGGTACGCAAGGCCATGGCAATGTCACTGGTGATCAGGTCACCAGCGATGGGAATGACTGCGGTGTGGCGGATAGAGCCGTTGGCAAAAATCGCCACATCGGTGGTGCCCGCCCCGATGTCAACGCACACCACCCCGAGCTCACGCTCATCTTCTGACAACACGGCCAGGCTGGAGGACTGCGGGTTAAGCAACAACTGGTCCACTTCCAGACCACAGCGGCGCACGCACTTGATGATGTTTTCCGCAGCACTTTGTGCGCCAGTGACGATATGAACCTTGGCTTCCAGACGCATGCCGCTCATGCCGATCGGCTCTTTGACTTCTTGTCCGTCGATCACGAATTCCTGTGGGGCCACCAAGAGCAGGCGCTGATCGGTGGAGATGTTGATGGCACGGGCAGTTTCCATGACGCGAGCCACATCGGCTTGAGTGACCTCCTTGTCCTTGATGGCCACCATGCCACTGGAGTTGAGGCCTCGAATGTGGCTGCCGGTGATGCCCACGTTCACACGGGTGATTTTGCAATCAGCCATCAACTCAGCTTCTTTCAGCGCCTGCTGAATGCTTTGCACTGTGGCATCGATGTTGACCACCACACCCCGCTTGAGGCCATTGCCCGGTGCAATGCCCAGACCTGCAATCTTCAGCGATCCGTCCAGCATCACCTCGGCCACCACCGCCATGACTTTGGATGTGCCTATGTCCAAGCCAATCACCAGATCTTTGTACTCTTTTGCCATATCAATCACCGTTTCCGTTTCATTCTTGCGTCTTGATCACTCAAGGCTTTTTGTTGCCATCTGCTTCCAGCGTAGTCACGCCACGCAAGCGCAAGGCATAACCGTCTTTGTGGCGCAAATCTGCACCAGCCAAGGCCATGGGTGTACGGCCATAACGGGCTGTCACCTGCGAAAGCGTCCTGAAAAAAAATTTCAACTGAGCTTCGATTTCGGTTTCTGTCCCCCGACCCAACTCCAGCAAGGCACCTCGTTCTGTCTGCACACGCCAACTGCCGAGTGGCGTCAATTCAAGCGAGTCAATGCCCATGTCCATGGCCTCAAAAATGGGCACCAGATCACGGTACATCTGCACAACCATGGCCGACTGGTCATCCAGGCCTTTCAAACGCGGCAAAGTTTCCACATCAACGTCTTCTACGTTCGCTTCAAATACGCGACTTTGCTGATTCACCAATTTGTTGGAGCCATCGTCACCCCAAAGGGCGATGGGCTCATGCTCCACCAACACCGTTCTCAAACGGTTGGGAAAGTCACGGTGCACCACTGCACCCCTCACCCACGACACAGCTTCAAATGCTTCGCGTGTGCGGTTCAAATCGATGGTGAAAAAATTGCCACTCAATTGCGGCATGACATTGGCCCGCAAAGTCACAGCGTTGTTGCGCGTCACATCGCCTTGCACCGTGATCGACTGAATCGCGAAGGCAGGGTGTCGCAGCAGCCACCAAGCAACTCCAACCACAAGCAGAAACACGAACACGAGCAGCAACGATGCTGTGGCCATGTTCATGAGTCTGATATCAAGCGGCAGGGGCATGGATTTTTTCATCCGCGATTCTCCTGCGCATGGTCCAACGTGGCGGCATTCAACAATTGGCAGCACAAGCTTTCATAACTGATGCCTGCAGCTTTTGCCGACATGGGCACCAGTGAATGCCCTGTCATGCCTGGCGAAGTGTTGATTTCCAGAAGGTAAGCTTGCCGTGTCGATGCATCGATCATCACGTCTAAGCGGCCCCAGCCCCGGCAGCCCAACACCTGATAGGCCTTGACCACCAATGCCTCAATCGCCGCCTCTTGTGCCGCAGGCAAGCCGCTGGGCACCAGATACTGGGTGTCGTCTGTGAAGTACTTGTTCTGGTAGTCGTAGTTACCCTCAGGGGCGACGATGCGAATCACAGGAAGCGCCTTGGCTGCTTCCCCCTCACCCAGCACCGGGCAGGTCACCTCGTCACCCACGATGCATTGTTCGCACAAAATGTCAGCGTCGCACTTTGCAGCCATCGCCAATGCGGCAGGCAAGTCTTTAGCCTGCACAACCTTGGTCACGCCAATCGATGAACCTTCCCGGGCAGGCTTGACTATCATCGGCAGGCCCAAGGCCTTCACGAGGCCGTCCACCGACACACTGCCCAGTTGCTCGCGGCGCACCAACACATAGGCAGGTGTAGGCAAGCCTTCAGCCAGCCAAACTCGCTTCGTCATGGTCTTGTCCATGGCGATGCTGGAGGACATCACGCCCGATCCTGTGTAAGGGATACCCAGCAACTCGAGGGCACCTTGAACTGTTCCATCTTCTCCATAGCGACCATGCAAGGCAATGAAACAAGCATCGAACCCTTCGCGCTTTAATTCACTCAGATCACGCTCAGCCGGATCAAACGCTGATGCGTTCACACCCGACGCCTGCAGCGCGTTCAACACCCCTTGCCCAGACAGCAAAGAGATTTCACGCTCAGCGGAGCGTCCGCCCATCAGAACAGCAACTTTGCGGAAATGACTGGTGCTCACGATGCACCTCCCATTTCGACCACTTTTGCAGGTACTGCGCCAATGGAGCCTGCGCCCATGCAGATGAGCACATCACCGTTGCGGGCGTTGCTTAGAACCGCTTGGGGCATGTCTGCGATTGCATCCACAAATACCGGCTCCACCTTGCCCGCGACACGCAGGGCACGGGCCAGCGACCGACCATCCGCTGCCACGATGGGGGCTTCACCTGCGGCATACACCTCGGACAGCAACACACTGTCACAGCCCCGGCCAATGACTTTGACGAAGTCCTCAAAGCAATCACGGGTGCGGCTGTAGCGGTGCGGCTGAAACGCCAGCACCAAGCGACGCCCAGGAAACGCACCGCGTGCCGCAGCGAGGGTAGCGGCCATCTCGACCGGGTGATGGCCGTAATCGTCGATCACCGTGAACGTGCCCACGCCACCAGGCAAAGCCACATCACCATAACTCTGAAATCTGCGGCCAACCCCTTTAAAACCGGCCAATGCGCGCTGTACGGCAGCATCTTCCACACCCAGCTCCACGGCCACAGCGACAGCCGCCAGCGCATTGAGCACGTTGTGGTTGCCCGGCAGGTTCAGCACCAAAGGCAGATCTGGCAAGGTCACGCCATTGCGCCGCTGCACGGTGAAATGCATCTGTCCGTGCTCTGCACGCACATTCACAGCACGCACCTGAGCGCCTTCGTTCAAACCATAAGAGGTGACGGGCCGGGCGATGTCACCCACGATGGACTGAACACCGGGGTCGTCCAAACACACAATGGCCGTGCCGTAAAAAGGCATGCGGTGCAAAAATTCTACAAATGCTGCCTTCAGCCGAGCCAGATCGTGGCCGTAGGTCTCCATATGATCGGCGTCGATGTTGGTCACCACGGCCATCACGGGCAGCAGGTTCAGAAACGAGGCATCTGACTCGTCTGCTTCGACCACGATGTAATCACCCGTGCCCAGTTTGGCATTGGCCCCTGCACTGTTCAACCGGCCACCGATCACGAAGGTTGGGTCCAACCCGGCTTCAGCCAACACACTGGCCACCAGGCTGGTGGTGGTGGTCTTGCCGTGTGTGCCTGCAATGGCAATGCCCTGCTTCATGCGCATGAGTTCGGCCAGCATGACCGCGCGCGGCACGATCGGAATATGGCGCTCGCGTGCCGCCAGCACTTCAGGGTTATCAGACTTGACAGCCGTCGATGTCACCACCGCATCGGCGTCCTTGACGTTGATGGCCGCATGACCCACGTGCGTCTTGATCCCCAATGCAGCCAGGCGCCGCAGTGTGGCACTGTCCGACAAATCAGAGCCAGAAATGGCATAACCCGAATTGAGCAATACCTCGGCAATACCGCTCATGCCGGAGCCGCCAATGCCAATGAAATGAATTTTTCGGATGGCGTGTTTCATGCAGCCAGTTCCTCGCAAGCCAATACGACCTCTCGCGTCGCATTTGTTTTTCTTTGTGCATAGGCTTTTTGCGCACAGGCCAATAAAGTCTCACGACTCAGGCCAGCCAGGCGCTGCGCCAGCGCTTGCGCCGTTAACTCGGCTTGTGGCACCAGCCAGCCCCCGCCCTGCGCCACTAAAAACTGTGCATTGGTGGTCTGGTGATCGTCCACCGCAAAGGGAAAGGGCACAAACAAGGCCGCCGCACCCACGGCTGCAATTTCGGTCACTGTACTGGCACCTGCCCGGCAGATCACCAGATCAGCCTGCGCGAAAGCTGTGGCCGTGTCATCGATGAACGGCGTCAATTCAGCCTGGATTCCTAGCGCCTCGTAGTTGGCGCGCAAGGCGTCAATTTGTTTTGCTCCGCTTTGGTGAGTCACCAAGGGGCGCATGGGTGCAGGGATCAATTCCAAGGCCTGCGGCACGATGTCGTTCAGGGCCTTGGCGCCCAAGCTGCCACCCACCACGAGGACCCGCATTGGACCCGTTCGGCCAGTGAAACGTTCTGCTGGAGGGGCTTGTTGCGTGAACTCACGGCGCAGTGGATTGCCCACACATTGGCCCTGCTTGAATACGTCTGGAAATGCCGTGAAGACCCGATCAGCGATTTGCGCCAAGACTTTGTTGGCCAAGCCCGCCACCGAATTTTGCTCATGCAACAGCACAGGCTTTCCACACAAGCTGGCCATCAGCCCACCTGGGAACGTGATGTAGCCCCCAAAGCCGAGCACCACATCGGGCCGAACACGGCGAACCGCCTGCAAACTTTGCCAGAACGCACGCAGCAAACGCAGCGGCAGCAGTGCGAATGTCTGGATGCCTTTGCCGCGCACGCCCCCAAAGGCCACCACCTCAAAAGCAAAACCGCGCGGTGGCACCCATTGGCTCTCCATGCTGTCGGGTGCGCCCAGCCAATGCACGCGCCAGCCTTTGTCACGCAATGCTTCTGCCACCGCAAGGCCTGGAAAAATATGGCCGCCCGTGCCACCAGCCATGACCAATGCGCATTTGGTTTTCATGACCGCCCTCCACGCATCATCTGCTTGTTCTCAGCATCTATGCGCAGCACCACGGCAATGGCGATCAGGTTCATCATGATGGCTGAGCCCCCATAGCTCATGAAGGGCAGCGTCAAACCCTTGGTCGGCAACGCCCCCAGGTTGACACCCATGTTGATGAAGGACTGAAAGCCGATCCAGATTCCCACGCCCTGGGCAACCAAACCTGAGAAGACCTTGTCCAGCGCGATGGCCTGACGGCCAATCACCATGATGCGGCGACTGAGCCACAGGAACATGAAAATCACCAGGGACACCCCCACCAAGCCAAACTCTTCACCAATCACGGCCAACAAGAAGTCGGTATGCGCCTCTGGTAACCAGTGCAGCTTTTCCACACTGCCCCCCAAACCCACACCCCAAACCTCGCCACGTCCGATGGCAATCAGCGAATGGGACAACTGGTATCCCTTGCCCAACGCATGCTCAGCGCTGAACGGATCGAGGTACGCAAAAATACGCTCTCTGCGCCAGGAGGATGCCGCAATCATCATCACAAAGGCACCCACCAGAACTGCAAATATCAAGAAGAACATGCGGGCATTGACACCCCCTAAAAACAGAATGCCCATCGCAATGATCGCAATCACCATGAAGGCGCCCATGTCGGGTTCGGCCAGCAAAAACACACCCGCCAGTGCCACGGCTGCACCCATGGGCAAGACGGCGCGGAAGAACCGTTCTTTCACTTCCATTTTGCGAACCATGTAATCGGCTGCATAAATGATGGTGGCAAATTTCGCCAACTCGGACGGCTGGAAATTAATCACACCAAAGGAAATCCAACGCCGTGCGCCATTGACCCCTTTGCCAATAAAAGGAATCAAAACCAAGGCCAATAAAACCAGAGAAATTACAAACAGGGGCTTGGCAATTTTTTCCCAGGTTTCCGTGGGGACTTGAAAGGCCAGCAAAGCCATGACGCTGCCAACCAGCATAGAGATCACATGCCGCGTCAAGAAATGTGTCTGTGCGTATCGCGAAAAACGTGGGTTGTCAGGCATGGCTATGGATGCCGAATAAACCATCACCATGCCCCACATGAGCAAGGCCACCACCACCCAGACCAGCGCCTGGTCCACACTTTGCAAACGGGTCGTCGATCCTGGGGCGTTGCGGGCAAAGTCATAACTGCCCAAATTCACGGGCAGGGCTTGCGAACCTGCGTCCTGCCGGCTGAATGCACGGCCTGTCAAGAGACTGCCCGTGCGCGCAAAGCCAGCCTGCAAGCGTTGGTTGAAAGACACGGCCTCGCTCACAGCGCACCCTCCATAGACACGCCCGCCGCCTCGGCCAGGCGGGCAACCGCCTTGCAAAAGACCTCAGCACGGTGGCCGTAGTTGTCAAACATGTCAAGGCTCGCGCACGCGGGTGACATCAACACGGCATCGCCACTTTGGGCCAACTCACTCGCCTGCACTACGGCATCGTCCATGTCAGCCGCATCTTGCAATGGCACGTCACTGCTTTGCAGCACTTCACGGATGCGTGATGCATCACGGCCAATCAAGACCACGCCCCGTGCAAAGCGCGCGACAGGCTCCGCCAGAGGTCCGAAGTCCTGGCCCTTGCCATCGCCACCCAAGATCACCACCACGCGACGGTCAAGTCCCAAACCTTGCAATGCAGCCACCGTTGCACCGACATTGGTGCCCTTGCTGTCGTCAAAATATTCCACTTCATGGACGATGGCCACAGATTCCACGCGGTGCGGCTCACCCCGGTATTCGCGCAGGCCGTAAAGCATGGGGCCCAAAGCGCAACCGGCATGGCTGGCCATCGCCAGCGCCGCCAGCGCATTGACAGCGTTATGACGCCCCCGAATGCGCAAGGCGTCTGCGGGTATCAAGCGCTGGATGTGCAGCGCTTCGGCTTCTTCGTTGCGACGTCGGCGGGTTTCATCGGCTTCGAGGGCACGCACCAACCAGGTCATGCCATTCATCACTTCAATACCAAAATCGCCAGGTCGGGCTGGCATGTCGCCACCAAAGGTCACGCAGGCGCGCTCCAGTGGTTTTTGCAGCTTGATCCGAACAGGCTCTGGCCGCATGGCCATGACCAGCGGGTCTTCACGGTTCAGCACCATCAAGGCCTGTGCACCAAAAATCCGGGCCTTGGCTGCGGCATAAGCGGCCATCGAACCATGCCAATCCAGATGGTCTTGCGAAATGTTCAACACCGTGGCGGCCGTGGGCTCAAAACCCTCGCAGCTGTCCAGCTGAAAGCTGGACAGCTCAAGCACCCAGACCTGTGGCAATGCCAGGGCCATGGGGTGAACTGCCACCGGCACAACCGGGGCAAGCAGCAGCGGCTCGACCGCTTCACCCTCTAATGTGCCCAGGCTTTCCTGGCTGGTACTCTGGACCACTTCAATCTGGGCATCTGTGAGCGGCTCAGACAAACGTTTTTCTTCGCGCTCAACGGCCTGCTGCGCCACCTGCATGCTGGCCTGCGCCATGGCTTCGGCCAAGGTGTCGAGCAAGGTGGGGCCAATATTGCCAGCCACCTTCACTGTTTTCCCTGCACGTGCCACGAGTTGACCGGTGAGCGAAGTGACTGTGGTTTTGCCATTGGTGCCCGTGATCGCCAGCACCTGGGGGGCGTAGCCAAAGCGGGTTTTCAAATCTTGCAAGCCCGCCGCAAACAAAGTCAGTTCGCCGCCTTGCCACAGGCCCAAGGCATGTGCTGCGTCGACCACTGGCGCCACAATACTTGGCGCTAAGCCAGGGCTGCGGAAGACGGCCCGCACCGAAGTGCCTTCGACCAGACTGGCTGTCAAAGGACCCAAGACAAAACGCACCTGCGGCCACTCGGCTTGCAGCACCGACAACTGCGGCGGCGCTTCACGCGTATCGGCCACAGTCACTTCTGCACCGGCATGGGCACACCAACGGGCCATTGCCAGGCCGGAAGTACCCAAACCGAGAATCAGAACGTGTTGGCCTTGGATCTGCATGGTCTATCTCAGCTTCAAGGTCGACAAGCCAATCAGGCAAAGCAGCATGGTGATGATCCAGAAACGCACCACCACCTGCGTTTCTTTCCATCCGCTCTTTTCGAAATGGTGGTGCAAGGGGGCCATCTTGAGGATGCGTCGGCCTTCACCGTATTTTTTCTTGGTGTACTTGAAATAGGCAACTTGCGCCATCACCGACAAAGCCTCGACCACGAAGATACCGCCCATGATGGCCAAGACGATTTCCTGACGCACGATGACCGCGATAGCGCCTAAAGCGGCACCCAGCGCCAAAGCCCCCACATCGCCCATGAAGACTTGTGCAGGATGCGTGTTGAACCACAAGAAGGCCAGACCAGAGCCCGCCATGGCAGCACAAAAAATCATCAACTCACCAGCACCCGGGATGTACGGAAAGAACAGGTATTTTGAATAAACCGAACTGCCCGTGACATACGCAAAAACGCCCAGCGCTGAACCCACCATGACCACCGGCATGATGGCCAGACCATCGAGGCCATCGGTCAGATTGACCGCGTTGCTGGCGCCCACAATGACCAGGTAAGTCAAGAGGACAAAACCCAACACACCCAGCGGGTAGTTGACCTCTTTGAAAAAGGGCACCTGTAAACCAGCCTTAGGCGGCAGGTTCACGTCAAATCCAGACATCACCCATTTGCCGAACAGGTCCAGCACGCGCAAATTCGAGACTTCGGAAATGCTGAACACCAAGTACAGGGCGGCCAACAATCCGATCACCGACTGCCAAAAATATTTTTCTCGTGAACGCATGCCTTCAGGGTCTTTGTTGACCACCTTGCGCCAGTCGTCCACCCAGCCGATGGCACCAAACCCGAGGGTCACGATCAGCACAATCCAGACAAAGCGGTTGGACAGGTCAAACCACAGCAAGGTGGAGATGGCAATCGACAACAAAATCAGCACACCCCCCATGGTGGGTGTGCCGCTTTTGGCCAGATGCGACTCCATGCCGTAACCACGGATCGGCTGACCGATTTTGAGTGCGGTGAGGCGCCGAATGACAAAAGGGCCAGCCGCCAGGCCGATCAACAGCGCCGTCATCGCGGCCATCACAGCGCGGAAGGTGATGTATTGAAAAACACGCAAAAATCCCCACTCAGGCGACAAGCCTTGCAACCACTGCGCCAAACTAAGCAACATGGGCTTCCCCTTTATGGTGATTGGGCGTGCTGTTGTGCGCTGCGCCTTGAGATAGCAAGGCTTCGACGACACGCTCCATCTTCATGAAGCGCGAGCCTTTGACCACCACACTTTGGAAGTCGCCGATGTGAGGTGTGACCCCAGCCAGCAGGCTGTCCATGTTGTCAAAATGGCGCGCACTGCCAAATGCCTGGCCCGCATGCACGCACAAATCGCCCAAGGTGTAGAGCGCCTCGATGCTGCGCTCGGCAGCATAAGCACCGACTTCAGCATGAAACTCGGGGCCCTGATTACCCACTTCACCCATGTCACCCAGCACCAGCAAACGCGGTGCAGGCAACTCGGCCAGCACGTCGATCGCGGCACGTACCGAGTCAGGGTTGGCGTTGTAGGTGTCGTCGACCAATGTAATCTCACCGGTCTGGGTGTGCAGCACCAGGGCGCGTGAGCGGCCCTTGACGGGCTCGAAAGCTTGCAGCCCTTGAGCCACTGCAGTCAAAGGCACACCCACAGCGAGCGCACAGGCGCTGGCCGCCAAAGCATTCTTGACGTTATGACGGCCCGCAATGTGCAAGCGTACAGGCGCAGTGCCCTCAGCAGTCTTGAGGGTGAACTGCCACGCACCCGAATGCCAGACCACCACGGCGGCCCCGACATCAGCGGGCACTTGGCAAGGAGCCAGTGCAAATGTGCGCTGTGTACGTTGCCCTGCCAAATCTTGCCAGAGGTGTGTAAAGGCTTCGTCTGCCGGAAACACCGCCACACCACCAGGCGGCAAAGCCTGCAGCACGGCACCATTTTCCAGCGCCACCGCCTCCACCGTGCCCATGAATTCCTGGTGTTCACGTTGCGCATTGTTCACCAGCGCCACGCTGGGTTGAGCCATGCGGGCCAGGGTGGCTATTTCGCCAGGGTGGTTCATGCCCAACTCGACCACAGCCATGCGGTGGTGGGCGCGCAGATTGAACAATGTCAGCGGAACACCGATGTCGTTGTTCAGATTGCCCTGGGTCGACAAGGCATCGGGGCCTGCATAAACGTTCAAGATCGAAGCGATCATCTGCGTCACCGTGGTCTTGCCATTGCTGCCGGTCACGGCAATCAAAGGCAAGTCAAACTGCGCGCGCCAGGCGGCCGCCAACTCGCCCAAGGCGATGCGAGCATCGGGCACCACCAAGGCGGGCAAGCCCTGTGCAATGGCTTCAGCCTCACCCGAGGCCTCGCACAACACGGCTACGGCCCCTTGAGCCTTGGCCTGGGCGATGAACTGATTGCCGTCAAATCGTTCGCCGCGCAATGCCACAAACAGATCGCCTGGCTGCAAGCTGCGGCTGTCGGTGTGCACCCGATCGGCCAGCAAAGACTGGACATTGACGCCCCGTGCCTGGCTCAGCCAAGCCAAGGCGTCATCCAGGCTCAGATTCATTTTGGAAGTCATGCGGCTCATGCGTTCGCCCCCTGGCTTTGAGCTGCCCACTGCCGCAAGGCCAGCTGAGCCTGTGCCATGTCCGAAAAAGGATGACGCACACCCATGATTTCTTGTTCGGTTTCATGCCCCTTACCCGCCACCAGCACCACATCCTGCGCTGCGGCTTGCGCCACAGCTTCGGCAATGGCCAAGGCCCGATCGGACTGCATGCGAGCCAGCGCAGGCAGGGACAAGCCTGACGCCATCGCAAGCAAAATCGCTTCAGGTGATTCGGAGCGGGGGTTGTCGCTGGTCAGCACCACCTGATCGGCAGCGGCCTCGGCGGCAGCAGCCATCAAGGGGCGTTTGCCCGCATCGCGGTCCCCGCCGCAACCCAGCACGCACCACAAGCGGCCACCACGCGCTGTAGCCAGCGAACGCAGTGCGTTCAGAGCGTGCGACACGGCATCGGGGGTGTGCGCGTAATCAATCACCACACAAGGCAGTTCTTGCTCAGCCTGCGCTGCGCTCACGCGCTGCATGCGGCCAGGCACAGCCGACAAATGTGAACACGCTTGGACGGCCTCTTTCAAATCAAAGCCCAGGGCACGCAAACTGCCAAGCACCCCCAGCAGGTTGTCAATGTTGTACTCCCCCATCAAATCGGTGTGCAGGGTCTGCACAGACTGACCTTCGCGCACTTCAAAAGCAATGCCGTTATGGCTCGGCAAAGCCCGGGCTTGCAAACGGGCAGCACCGCGCCGCGAGCAGGTCCACACATCCAGCGAACGCTCCTGCAACTGCTTGGCCAACACGGCCCCTTGCGCATCATCGATGTTGATCACTGCTGCCTGCAAACCAGGCCAGCTGAACAAGGCGGCTTTGGCCGACCAATACTGGGCCATGTCCCCGTGGTAGTCGAGGTGATCTTGTGTGAAATTGGTGAACACGGCCACACGGATGTGCGTGCCGTCCAGGCGGTGTTCGGCCAGCCCGATGGACGACGCCTCTAAAGCGCAATGTGTGACCGCTTCATCAACAAACACTCGGAACTGTCGCTGCATCAGCACCGGGTCGGGCGTGGTCATGCCAGTGCGAACCAGATCAGGCAGCCGACCCACACCCAATGTGCCGATCAGGCCACAGGCCTGTTTCAACACAGGCGACGACAAGGCCTGTGCCAGCCACCAGGCGGTAGAGGTCTTGCCATTGGTACCCGTCACAGCCAGAACTCGCAGTGCCTGGCTGGGGTGTTCGTAATAGGCATCGGCCACTGGGCCGGTGTTTGCCTTGAGGCTTGGCATGGCGGCCAGCGCCTGCAGTGCATCAGGTTGCAATCCACCAAGCCAGCTTTCGCAGCCTTGTGCTTCCATCAAGCAGGCTGCGGCTCCCTGGTGCAGGGCTTGTGCCAGGTACTGACGCCCATCGGTGGCGGCACCAGGCCAGGCGATGAATGCATCACCTGGCTTGACCATGCGGCTGTCGGTGCGCAACTCGCCAGTCACGCGGCTATGCAGCCACTGCGCGGCTTCAGGAGCGCTGTGCAAGGTCTGCATCAGAATGACTCCTCGACCGACTTGGCCATGATCTGAGGCTTGACTGCCATGTCAGGCTGCACACCCAATAAACGCAAGGTTTGTTGCACGGTCTGGCTGAACACGGGCGCAGCCACATCACCGCCGTAATAACGGCCATTGCTGGGCTCGTCGATCATCACCGCCACCACAATGCGCGGTGCCTCGATGGGCGCCATACCGACAAAAAAGCCCCGGTATTTTTTACCCGCGTAGCCTTTGCCTTCTTGTTTGTGCGCCGTACCGGTTTTACCCCCGACGGAATAGCCCATGGTTTGGGCTTTCTGTGCAGTACCCCCCGGGCCTGCGGCCATTTGCAGCATCTTGCGCATGGCTTTGGCGTTTTCGGCACTGATGACGCGCACGCCCGCCACCTGTTGCTCAGCCTTCATCAAGGTGGCGGGGACCACTTCGCCATCGCGAGCAAACACCGTGTAAGCCCTGGCCACCTGGAACAAGCTGCCCGAAATGCCATAGCCATAACTCATGGTGGCCTGTTCGATGGGTCGCCAGGTTTTGTAAGGGCGCAAGCGCCCAGTGACCACCCCCGGGAAAGGCAGTTGCGGCTTTTGCCCGAAGCCGACTTGCGCAAACATTTCCCACATTTCACGGGGCTGCATTTGCATGGCCAGCTTGACCGTGCCCACATTGCTTGATTTTTGAATGATCTCGTTCACCGTGAGCACCCCGTGCGGGTGGGCATCGGTGATGGTCGAGCCAGTGATGGTGATGCGACCGGGTGCCGTCTGAATCGGCGTTTCGGGCTTGACCAGACCTTTTTCCAGCGCCAGCGCCACCGCAAATGGCTTCATCGTGGAGCCAGGCTCGAAAGTGTCGGTCAAGGCCCGGTTGCGCAATTGCTCACCGCTCAGGTTGATGCGCTTGTCAGGGGAATAGCTGGGGTAATTGGCCAGGGCCAGAATCTCACCAGACTGGGCATCGAGCACCACCACGCTGCCGGCTTTGGCCTTGTTTGCAAGCACCGCATCGCGCAACTTTTGGTACGCAAAAAACTGCACCTTGCTGTCGATGCTCAGCTGCAAATCTTCGCCGTCCACGGGGGGCACGGTCTCACCCACATCTTCCACCACGCGACCCAATCGGTCTTTGATGACACGGCGCGAGCCTGGCTTGCCTGAAAGTTGTTTCTGGAATACCAGCTCAACCCCCTCCTGGCCTTGGTCTTCCACATTGGTAAAGCCAACGATGTGCGCTGCAGCCTCACCCTCAGGGTACAAACGCTTGTATTCCTTGATGTCGTAAACGCCCTTGATATTGAGCGCCAAAATTTGCTTGACTACGGGCTCATCGAGTTGTCTGCGCAACCAGACAAAGGTCTTGTCATCGTCTTTGATTTTTTTGTCCAGCTCGGCCGTCGACATTTCCAGCAGGCGAGCCAACTCACGTAACTTGACAGGATCACGCTCCAGGTCTTCGGGGTTAGCCCAAATGCTCGGCGCAGGCACACTGGAAGCCAGGAGCATGCCATTGCGGTCCAGCACACGTCCCCGGTTGGCCGGCAGTGTGAGTGTTCTCGCGAATCGAACCTCACCCTGGCGAATGAAAAAATCATTGGCAAAAACCTGAACATAGGCGGCGCGCCCCACAAGACCCGTGAAGCCCAAGGCAATGGCGGCCACTATCAGCTTGCTGCGCCAGACAGGTGTTTTGCTGGCCAGCAAAGGGCTGGAGGAGAGCTGGACGCTGCGACTCATGGGCGCACATCCTTGACCGAGCCAGCGGCTTCTTTGGCCGACACGTATTGGGTGATGGCGGGCGAGGCGGGACGCATTTGCAACTGCTGCCGTGCGATTTGCTCTACACGCAAGGGGGTTGCCTGGGCTCTGCGCTCAACCTGCAGACGGTCGTGATCGATCTCCAGCCGCTTCGCTTCTTTACGTGCCGACTCCAGCGCCATGAACATGCGCCGGGTTTCGTACTGGCTGTGCACCAGAACCAGTGCACTGGCCAGCACTGCCAGCAACAAGAAAATGCTCAGGCGGGTCATGCGGGCACCTCGGTTCGCTCAGCCATGCGCATGATCGCGCTGCGCGAGCGGGGGTTGCCGCGCACCTCGGCTTCGCTGGGGCGCATACGCCCGCATGCCTTCAAACGCATCTTCACCGGCTCGGCAAAAGGCACACGTCGATCCACTACTTCTTTGGAGTGCTTGGCAATGAACTGCTTGACGATGCGGTCTTCCAGTGAGTGGAAGCTGATCACCACCAAACGACCGCCCACCGCCAGCACATGCAAGCTGGCTTCTAGCGCTTGTTCGAGCTCCGCAAGCTCTGCGTTGATGAAAATCCGAAAAGCCTGAAATGTCCGCGTTGCAGGGTTCTGGCCCGGCTCGCGGGTTTTGACCGTGTCAGCCACGAGCTGGGCCAGATCGGTGGTGGTTGAAATTGGGCCCCGCTCTTGTCGGCGAGCCACAAGCGCCTTTGCAATCTGAAAAGCAAACCGTTCTTCGCCATAGTCACGTATCACCTCCGTGATTTGATCCACCGTGGCTGTTGCCAGCCAATCGGCCACACTTTCTCCGCGCGTGGTGTCCATGCGCATGTCGAGCGGGCCCTCAAAACGAAAAGAAAAACCCCTCTCGGGGCTGTCAATCTGGGGGGAGCTGATGCCTAAGTCCATCAGCACACCATCGACGCTGCCAGGCGGCAACTCGCCCAGGAGCGAAAAGCCTTCGTGCCGAATCGAAAAGCGGGCGTCGTCAATGCGCCCAGCTTCAGCAATCGCCTCCAGGTCTTTGTCAAAGGCCTGCAGCCGGCCTTGTGCAGACAAACGCGAAAGGATCAAGCGAGAATGGCCACCCCGTCCAAATGTGGCATCCACATAAGATCCGTCCGAGCCCGCTCCAGCCTGAAGCAATTCATCCACGGCCTCGGTCAAAAGTACCGTCTTATGGGTCAGCTCAGTGGGCGTCATGGCGTTCAAAAGGAAAAGTCCTTGAACACATCGGGCATGTCGCCCTGCATGGCCTGCGCCTCTTGCGCTTCATAAGTGGCTTTGTCCCACAACTCGAAGTGGTTGCCCATGCCCAACAGCATGGTGTCTTTGGAAATGCCGGCAGCCTGCCGCAGCTCTGGTGAAATCAGCACGCGCCCCGTACCATCCATCTCCACATCCATGGCATTGCCCAAAAAGATGCGCTTCCACCATTGGGCGGACATGGGCAACTGGGCAATGCGTTCGCGGAATTTCTCCCACTCGGTGCGTGGAAAAACCATGAGACAGCCGTGCGGGTGCTTGGTAATGGTCAGCTGACCCTGCGCCGTGGCGCTCAGGACGTCACGGTGCCGGGTCGGTACAGACAACCGCCCTTTGGCATCCAGACTCAGCGATGAAGCCCCTTGAAACACGGTCACGACCTTTTCCAGTTGAATTGTGCAAGCAGAGACACTTTTCCCCACTTAATTGCACTTTTTTGCACTGTATCAGGAATTCCAGCCAACTCAGTGGGTATAGATCGATTTTTTTCAATGAAATCAAGGGCTTAGCGTGGAAATCGCACCTTGAAAAAGGAGGAAATTCTATGTAAATTAGGCACTTACGAGTGGCAATGAAAGTAACCTGTGAAGGATTTTTAAAAATTTAAAAACATCAAAATCTTTAAAAGAAGTTCGCTGTTTTCAGTTTTCGAGGTTTACATCCAGACGTAAAAAAACCCCTGGAAAGGGGTTTTTCAGGTTTGGCAAGTCAGGGCTCTGATCAATCACCGAACATTTTTTGCTTCAACTCACGCCGCTGCTGTGCCTCCAGGGACAAAGTCGCGGTGGGACGAGCCAGCAATCGGCCCACCCCGATCGGCTCGCCGGTTTCATCGCAGTAGCCATATTCGCCCGAGTCGATCAAGCCAATGGATTGCTCGATTTTCTTGAGCAACTTGCGCTCACGGTCGCGGGTGCGCAGTTCCAGGGCGTGCTCTTCTTCGATGGTGGCCCGGTCCGCCGGATCAGGGACCACCACGGTGTCTTCGCGCAAATGCTCGGTGGTGGCGCCTGCGCTGTTCAGGATTTCCTGCTTCAAGATGGACAGTTTTCGGCGAAAGTACGCCATCTGCACTTTGTTCATGTACTCCGCGTCGGGCATGGCCAAAATTTCGGCATCGGTCAGGCCCTCGACCGGTTTGGTCTTCCAGTTGTTGGCCAGTTTGGGGTCTTTCTTGATCGGCGCAAAAGGTGCAGAGACAGTCACCACGGGGGCGCTGGGCATGAAGCTGGCCTTTGCCGCTGTCGAGGCCACGGCAGGAGGCAGAGAAGGCACCGTGATCTGGGCCAAACGCGCAGAGGGTCGGGTGGATCGAATCAATTGATCGGGTCCGACGGGTGCCACTGCCATCACGGCAGTTTGGGCGACCGGAGGGGTCAGTGTCGCCACTTTTTTAACAGTCATAGGTTTCGCTTCAGGTACGGGGGTCTTCTTTTGTGGAGAAGGTGCGGGTTTGACCTTGGCCTTGGGGGCTGGGGTCGACTTCGGTGCGGCAGTGACTGCTTTTTTAGCGATCGGCACTGCCGCTTTGGTTTTGGAGGCTGCCAACTTGGGGGGCACAACGGCAGGCTTGGACGGCTTGCCGGGTTTGGCGGCAGGTGCAGTGGTTTTGGTTTTCGTTGCGGCTTTGGCAGCGGGCTTGGCTTTGACAGCGCCCTTGCCTGGCGATGCCGGTTTGGCAGGCACGGGCTTTTTGGCGGGCACGGGTTTGGAAGCGGCCGTTTTTTTGACCAGAGCAGGTTGAGACGGTGCCGACTTTTTGACCGGTGCAGGCTTGGCAGGGGCCACCTTTTTAACGGGTGCCAGTTTGGTTTTCGCCTTGCTTGCAATCACTTTTGTCGTTGTTTTTTTATTCGAGGTCTTCACGTCTTGTCTCCTGGCCGTGTGAAAGGGCAGGCCCAAACCTCTTGCCACACAGCAGCAACCGATTGGAAAACCTGTTCATTTGCATTTCAAACCCCTGCTATAGACCTTACAGGGTTCACCAGCCTGGCCCAAAAGGGGGGCTTTAGGCGGGCGATTGTAGCGACAAGAACGATCAAAAAATGCCAGGCCGACGATTAAAGACAAGATCGCGAAAATTGCCATCAAGCCGCCTCATGCGGCGCCAAGTCCATCAGACGAGGCACTGCTCGAGGCCTTGCAACAAAATGTCCTTGGGCAAATCGATGCCAATGAACACCATCTTGCTCATTTTGGCTTCACCATCGGCCCACATCGGACCCAGATCGCTGCCCATGAGCTGGTGCACCCCCTGGAAAATCACCTTGCGTTCGGTGCCGCGCATGTTGAGCACCCCTTTGTAGCGCAGCATGCGAGGACCATAAATGTTGACGATGGCACCCAGAAAGTCTTCCAGTTTGGCCGGCTCAAACGCCCTGTCCGACCTGAAAACAAAGCTTTTCACATCGTCGTCGTGGTGATGGTGATGGCCCTGTTCATGGCCTTCTTCATGGCCATGCGAGGGGTGGTCGCACTGATCGCCATGCGCGTGATCATTCTGGTGTGAAGGGTGGTCGCAGTCATCACCATGCACATGGTCATGGTCATGGTCATGGTCACTTAAAAAGTCTGGGTCAATGTCCAGCTTGGCGTTCAGATTAAAGCCTTTGAGATCGAACACCTCCGACAGCGCCACCTCACCAAAATGCACCACTTTTTGCGGTGCACGCGGGTTCATGTGCTTCAGGCGGTGTTGCAAGGCCTCCAGCTCTTGCGCTGACACCAGATCGGCCTTGCTGATGAAAATTTGGTCGGCAAAACCCACCTGCCGGCGCGCCTCCTGTCGGTCGTTCAATTGCTGGGCCGCATGCTTGGCATCCACCAAAGTCAAAATCGAGTCAAGCAGAAAGGTCTCGGCAATCTCATCGTCCATGAAAAATGTTTGCGCCACAGGACCTGGATCGGCCAAACCGGTGGTCTCAATCACGATGCGGTCAAAGTTCAGCAGGCCCTTGCGGCGTTTGGCCGCCAGCAACTGCAAGGTGGCCCGCAGATCCTCACGAATGGTGCAGCAGATGCAGCCGTTGCTCATCTGGATGATTTGCTCATTGGTTTCCGACACCAGGATCTCGGTGTCGATGTTCTCCTCGCCAAACTCGTTCTCGATCACCGCAATTTTCTGGCCGTGGGCCTCAGACAGTACGCGTTTGAGCAGTGTGGTTTTGCCCGAACCGAGAAAGCCGGTGAGGATGGTGGTGGGGATCAGGGACATGGCGAAATTCCGCTCAAAAGGTCAAAAGAAAAGAGTTGGCAAGTGTAGCGATACATTCAAATCCACCGTGTGCAGGTCAGGCTTGGCCTCGCACGGCGACAGTGCACCCACCCGGCAGGTTCATTTGCGTTTGGCCCGAGGGTGCGCAGCGTCATAGGCCTTGGCCAGGTGCTGAAAATCCAGCCGGGTGTACACCTGCGTGCTGGTGATGTTGGCGTGGCCCAGCAGCTCTTGCACCGCCCGCAAATCACCACTGGACTGCAGCACATGGCTGGCAAACGAATGGCGCAGCATGTGCGGGTGCACGGGGGTGGCCAAGCCAGCCAGCAAGCTGCGCCGCTTCAGCCGTTGCGCCACACCGCGTGCTGTCAGGCGCGTGCCATGCCGCCCCGGAAACAACGCCAGCGCAAGCGCCGATACGCCGGGGGTGGATTGGGTCAACATGCCCGGCAACCGAGGCCGCACCGCCAGCCAATGGGTCAGCGCCTCGATGGCAGAGCGGCCCAAGGGAACGCTGCGTCGCTTGCTGCCTTTGCCCTGAACCTGAACCTCGGCATTTGACAAATCAATCCAACCTCGACCTGCACGACTGGCCTCTGTGCTGGCCACCACATCCAGTCCTGTCAACTCGGCAATGCGCAGGCCACAGCCATAAAGCAGCTCCACCATGGCCGCATCGCGCGCCTCCAGCCACGGGTCGTCACCGGTTTCTTCGTGCTCGGCCAATTGCATCGCCTCGTCCACACCCAACGCTTTGGGCAAGGGTTTGGCCACGCGCGGCGCTCGCACATCGACCACAGGGTTGTGGGAAATCAAGCCTTCGCGTCCCAACCATGTGTAAAAACCGCGCCATCCCGACAAAATAAGGGCAATGCCACGACCACTGCGCCCCGCACTGTGCATCTGCGCCACCCATCGGCGCACATGGCCGCTTTGCACCTGCAGCAAGGGCACCGTTGATGCCATGGCCATGTCGGCCAGTCGAATCAAGTCCAACTGGTACAGGGTGCAAGTGCGCTCGGCCAGGCGTTTTTCAAAACGCACGTGCGCCAGATAACGAACAACCAGCGGGTCAGTGCTTGCCGTCGCCGACATGGGTCAGGCCTGTGGTGCCCGCAAAACCGACAAGGCAGCACCTGCCAACTCGGCCAGACGCTCCAGCAAGTCGGTGCCCATCTGGCTGTTAAAACGCTGCGCATCGGGCGATGCCAAAACCAGCAAGCCAAAAGCCGGCTGGCCTGGCGCCGCGCGCAAAGCCAGCAGCGCCAAAGAGGCCGCTTGCGTGGGCTGGTCCAACCACTGCACGGCCTCATAGCCTGCATTGGGTCCGACATAAGGCGTGTCCAGCGATGTGGCCAAAATTTGCACCGCCTCGGTCACGCCCTTCGCACAGGCCGCCTGAGCGTATTCGCCTTGCAGCGACCACAAACGCAATGCCACTTGAGGCACCTGAAACAACTCGCGGATGTTGTCAACAGCCAAATCGGCCAGGTGATCAGGCGGCGTGACCAGCAGTTCGCACGACCAGCGGTGCAGCTTGTAGGTCAAGATCATGTTTTCGTTGCCATGCCGGATCATGTCCATGATGCGGTGCTCCAGGCCCTTGATCTTGTCGCGCAGCATTTGAGCCTGGCGCTCTTGCAATCCCACGGTGCGGTGGCTTTGCGGATGCGTCAGTTGCACCGATGCCAGCAAAGAGGCGTGGCGCTCAAAAAAGTCAGGCGTGTTCACCAAGTAGTTGGCGATATCGTCTTCGGTGATCGGGCTCATGGGCTCGGAGGGGTTCATGTCGTGGCTCCAAAAATTCAGGAAAGGTGATCGGGCACGTCGATTTCGCCCTCAAAAACGGAGGTGGCGGGGCCCGTCATCAGCACCGGGCTGTCGGCTTGGCCGGCCCACTCGATGGTCAGCGAGCCTCCGTGGGTCTGCACATCGACACGCTGGTCAAGCCAGCCCTGGCGAATGCCCGCGACCACTGCCGCACAAGCGCCCGTACCGCACGCCAGCGTCTCGCCCGAGCCGCGCTCAAACACCCGCAACTTGATCTGGCTGCGCGAGACGACTTGCATGAACCCTGCATTCACACGCTTGGGAAATGCCGGGTGATTTTCAATCAGGGGGCCTTGGGCCAAGACAGGGAAGCTGTCCACGTGGTCGACCCGCTGAACAGCGTGTGGGTTGCCCATCGACAGCACAGCCACCCGGGCAATGCCTGGCTGGCCCAGCGCCAGATCGAACACGGGCCAGCCATTCACCTGGTCACTGACCAGCCCGATCGGATTGAAGGGCACACGGTCCCAGTCGAACACCGGCGCACCCATGTGGACGGTCACCCGACCATCGGGGTTCATGCACAGCTCGATCTCGCCTTGTTGCACCTTGACTCGCACTGTACTTTTGTGGGTCAGCCCCTTGTCGAGGACATAACGCACGAAGCAGCGCGCCCCGTTGCCGCAATGCTCGACCTCACCGCCATCGGCGTTGTGGATCACGTATTCAAAGTCCAGCCCGGGGGCCGGTGAGGGGCGCACGCTCAGGATCTGGTCTGCCCCCACGCCAAAGTGGCGGTCAGCCAGAAAACGGTACTGGGCTGCGCTCAGGCCCAAGCGGCCACGGGTCTCGTCGAGCACGACAAAATCGTTGCCGGCCCCTTGCATCTTGGTAAAGCGAATGTGCATGGCGTGGATTATCGCCTTTGGAACTCGCATGAACCGGGTGGCATTCGCCTTGGCCGGCCCGATAATGCGGCATGGCACGCACATCCCAACTCCTGCACCCCCAACGTGAACCCGCGCCCCTGCGCCCTGCAGCCACCGTGCTGCTGCTGCGCGATGGGCCCGATGGCATCGAGGTCTTGATGACCCGCCGGTCCATGACAGCCAGTTTTGCACCCGGCGCCTACGTGTTTCCTGGTGGTGGCATTGACAGCGCGGACGCCCAAGCCCACAGCATGGCCCACCGCCGCGCCACGCAAAGTGACTTGCACCTGACCCAAGCCATCGCGGCCATCCGTGAAAGCTTCGAAGAACTGGGCATTTTGTTCGCCCGCCACGCCGATGGGCGATGGGCCAACAACGCCGACATCGCCACCCTCAACCGCCAAGCTCCACCCGACACATCCTTCTTCG
>NZ_JBIKHV010000085.1:0-9156 GCF_044361985.1 Limnohabitans sp.
ACCGACTGCTGCCATTTTTCGCTCAGCTTTTGACCCACGATGCGAGCCAGCGCATCCGAAGCGCCACCCGGCGTTTGTGGCACCACGATGCGCACGGGTCTGGACAAAAACTCTTGCGCCAACACAGCGCCCTGAGCCAGACACAAGGACAAGCCCAAAGCCAAAAATTTCAAACCACGTTTCAACATGACGACTCCAAAAAACAAGTGGATCAGAATGACACGAAGCCCCGCGCGCACTTGTCTCGCGGTGGACATCGCGCATGGGGGTTTACCCAAAGGTCTGTGACACAATGAAAAAATGATCATTCGCCGAATCGCAGGTGCCTTGGGCGCCGAGCTCCACGGGGTCGATCTGACCCGGCCCATCCCTGCTGATCTGCAGCAGGAAATTCGCGCCGCTTTGCTGCAAAACCAGGTCATTTTTTTTCGGGACCAAGACCTCACACCCGAGCAATTCATGCACTTTGCGCAAACGCTGGGCCAGCCCGTGGAGTACCCGTTTGTCAAAGGTTTGGATGGCTTCCCCTGCGTCATCGAGGTGAAGAAACTCGAACACGAAAAAGTAAACTTTGGTGGCATCTGGCACTCTGACACCACCTACCTGGAGCAGCCGCCCATGGGCTCGATGCTGTTGGCCAAAGAAGTCCCACCCTACGGCGGTGACACTTTGTTCGCCAACCAATACATGGCCTGGGAGACGCTGTCGGACACGATGAAATCGCTGCTGGAGGGCTTGGTGGGCATCAGCAGCTCGGCCAAGGCCGATGTGTCCAAAACCCGCGAAGACCGCATCAAATCCGATGGCAAGGACGACGCGCCCAAGGCCTACCTGGCCCACCACCCGCTGGTGCGCACGCACCCCGAAACAGGGCGCAAAGCTCTGTATGTCAATGTGGCCCATACCTCGGGCATCGTCGGCATGACCGAAGCCGAAAGCACGCCCATCCTCGACTTCCTTTTTCAGCACCAGATCAAGCCCGAGCTCACCTGCCGCTTTGTCTGGCAAGCCCACTCGCTGGCGGTTTGGGACAACCGCTGCACCCAGCACAACCCCGTGAACGATTACCACGGCTTTCGCCGGGTCATGCACCGCATCACGCTGGCGGGTGACAAGCCGGTCTGATGCGGCGCCCCGTTGAACTCAAGTGAAGTCGCATTGTTCAAGGCCATGGAGCATCTGTGAAGTTGAAGACACCTGAAGTGCCCCGCTTGCTCGACGCCACCAGCCTTCGCGCTTTGGGCGAAGCTGCATTGGCGCAAAAATGCAGCTGCCCAGTGGGCGAATGTGCGGCATGGGAAAGCGTGACCGATGACCGATGGCCCGCCCCGCAAATGGAAAAAGTGGGCAGCCTGAGGGCCGCTGGCGACAGCTGGGATTCCCCCACGCCCGAGCCGACCTTTGAAGAATTTCACCCCCAAGGCACGCGCTACGAATCAGCCGATGCGCCCATTGCGCCGCTGTACTTTCCGTACAACCGCTGCGATGCGTTTGCTTGCAGCACTTGCCAGCGCGTCTTGCTCAAATACACCGAGTTTGGCGGGTACTACATCGACCACCGGGTGCGCGCACTGCAGCCCCAACGGGTGGTGGATGCAGCCCCCCCACCAGTGGATTGATCGCTGACAGGTCTCAGTCCGGCTTGATACCGTTGTCGCGCACCACCTTGGCCCAGGTGTCGATCTGGCCGTCGATGAAGGTCCGGGCTTTTTCGACGCTGCCGCCAGAAATTTCGATGCCCTGTGCCACCAGCCGCTTGGACACCTCGGGGCTGGCCAGCGCCTTGTTGAGTTCTTCGTTCATGCGCTTGACGATCTCAGGCGGTGTTTTGGCCGAAGCCAACAAGGCCCACCAGGCTGGTGCTTCAAAACCCGGAAAGCCCGCTTCTGCGATGGTGGGCACATCCGGGAAATCGGCCACGCGCTTGGCCGATGTCACCGCCAATGGCCGCAAGCGTTTGCTGTCGATGTGCGGCTTGTTCAAAAACACCGTGCTCATGGTCAGGGGAATGTGCCCTGCGATGGCATCGTTCATCAAGGGGCCGCCGCCCTTGAAGGGCACATGGTTGAACTCAAGGCCCGCGTTTTTAGCCATCAAGGCCATGGCCAAGTGGCCCAGGCTGCCATTGCCAATGGTGCCAAACGAAACGTTCTTTTTGGCTTTGGCGGCGGCCACCACGTCGGCAAACGTCTTGTAGTCGGTGCCCACATGGGTAGACAACATCATGGCCGAAGTGCCCACCAGCACCAGTGGCACCAGGTCTTTTTTACTGTCGTAGGGCATGCTGGCCATCAGGCTCTGGTTCACGCCATGGGTGTCAAACACCACCGCAAAGGTGTAACCGTCAGCCGGGGCACTGAGCACGCTGGCCGTGCCAATCACACCCGAAGCGCCGCCCTTGTTTTCCACCACCACGCTTTGGCCCAGTTGCTGCGACAAGGGCACGGCCAAAATGCGCGCCACCTGGTCCACCGAGCCCCCTGGCGGAAACACCGCAACCAACTTGATGGGCTGTTTGCTGGGCCAGGCTTGTGCCAAGGCCAGCATGGGCAAGCCAGCGAGCAAGGCCGCGCAAGCCATGCGTGTGATCCATGTTTTCATGAGCTAAAACCTCTGAAAGTCAAAAAAAGCCAGTATGGCCGCTGAAGACGTTTTGTCTTTCAGCGTATTCCCTAGAACCGCGCACTCCCCCGAACCACGCCCCCAGGCATTTTGCGATGCCGATGTGTCCGTCCATCCATCACACCGTGGCGATGGGCGTGGCAGGTGAGCCAATGGCCCCCGGCAGGCGCAAGGGCGGGGCAGTCAGCAAAAAGCGGGAACGCCCAGCTGCGCGCAGCCAATCGGCCAAGGGCGTGAGGTGCCAAATTTCCCCCAGGTGCACGCCCAGCTTGAACAGGCAATGTTCGTGCAAAGGCAGCGCTGCGCAGCTGCCCGGCTTGGGGGTCGAAGGCAAGCCCTCCACGGCGTAGTTGTCGGCGATCAGGGCGGACAGGCCCGAATCGGTGATCCACTGCAGAAGCTTGTCGTCTCGCCCTTCCAGCACGGCGCAGGAATTTTCCACCGCGTGCGGGTCGGGTTGCTTGTTCATCTCGAGCAGCATCTGGGCAAAGCCCGTGTGCAAGCACACCATGTCGCCGGGCTCGACCACCACCTGGTCTTTGCGCAGGATGTCCATCAGCAAGTCGTACCCCACCCGCACCCGTTCACGCCCCAGGTGCGCGTGCAGGTCGATCATCACCGCTCGGCCCTGCACGCAGCGTTCCGACATTTTTTCGATGCCCAGCGCCTTGGCGGCCGAGGTCGATTCGCGGGCAATCTCAGGGAAGCCGAAAATCCCGGCGCCCTCGCTGCCACTGGGGCCCACCACATCGGTGCCGGCCCTGAAACCGTTGTAATACACCGGCTCGGGCACGCCATCGCCGTTGGCATCGAACATCGAGCCCACGTGTGCCAGGCTGTCCCATTGGGTGCTGTACTGCAAATGCATGATCACCAGGTCGTCGCAAACCACATCGGTGCACGAAGGATCGTCACACCACAACTGGTAATTCATGTTGGGTTTGCCCTCGCGCAGCGTCGGACGCAGCACGGGCGGTTGCCGCCGGGGGTTGAGCACATTGCCACCCGGAAAATCCAACGGCAAGCTCAGATTGAAACTTTGCCCTGTGCGCACCTCGGCGATGCCTTGCAGCACTTTTTCGGGCGTTAACAGGTTCATGCGCCCGTATTGGTCATCGGGCCCGAAGTCACCCCAATTAGAGCCTGTTGGGCGGTTTTTCCAGCGGGGGGATGAAGGCATGTCTGACTCCTGGTGCATGGGCAAGCTGCCATCTTGTCGTGGCTGGGCGTCGCCTGCTGTCCCCCACCCGACTGGCCTGCACCGTTTGCGCAGGTCTGGTCATGGGCGACAATTTGCACGTGGGTGACATGAAGCCGCGCCTGATCGGCGACATCCGCAGCACCGAGACCCCTCCACCTGCCGTCTGACCGCTGACGCCCAATCACCCATGCACACCCCCCATGCACACTCTTGAACAACTGCGCAGCGGCGCCCTGGCTGGCGTGCGCCGCCTGGACCTGGCTTGCGGCCTGACCGAACTGCCCGACGAAGTTTTTGCGCTGGCCGACACGCTGGAAGTGCTCAACATCAGCGGCAACCGGCTGCGTGATTTGCCGCAGCAGCTGCCGCGCCTGCACCGGCTGCAAGTGCTGTTTGCATCGGACAACGATTTTTGCGTGCTGCCCGAAGTGCTGGGTGATTGCCATGGCTTGCAGGTCGTTGGCTTCAAGGCCAACCGCATCACGCATGTGCCGCCCGAGGCGTTGCCAACCGCATTGCGCTGGTTGATCCTGACCGACAACGCCTTGGGCACTTTGCCCGAGGCCTTGGGTCAGCGCCCCGCTTTGCAAAAGCTGATGCTGGCGGGCAACCAGCTGCAGAGCCTGTCCGAAAGCCTGCAAGCCGCAGAGCGGCTTGAGCTGCTGCGCATATCGGCCAACCGGCTGAGCGGGGTGCCCCAGTGGCTGCGTGAATTGCCACGCCTGTCGTGGCTGGCACTGGCGGGCAACGCCATGGGCTGGGTTTTTCCAACGGTGCCTGATTTACCCCGCGTGCCGTGGTCAAGCGTGCAACTGGGCACCTTGCTGGGTGAGGGCGCTTCAGGCCACATCCACCGCATCCAAGCCACTGGCTGGCCTGAGCCCCTGGCGCTCAAATTGTTCAAGGGTGCGGTCACCAGCGACGGCCTGCCCGAAGACGAATTGGCCGCTTGCCTGGCGGCTGGCCAGCACCCCGCGCTCACCACCCCCGTGGCCAGTCTGACGGGCCACCCCACACAGGCACAGGGTTTGCTGATGCCGCTGATCCCGGCTGGGCACGTCAATCTGGCGGGGCCACCCAGTTTGCAAACCTGCACACGCGACGTGTACCCGAGCGGTTTCAGTTTGTCGGAATCAATGGCTTTGCAAATCGCCTGTGATGTGGCCAATGCCGTGGCCCATTTGCACCAGCAGGGCGTGATGCATGGCGACTTGTATGCGCACAACATCCTGATGGACCCGGCGCTGGGCGAGGCGCGTCTGGGCGACTTTGGCGCCGCCACGCAGCTGCCGGCAAACCAACCCGACATGTGCCAACCACTACTGGCACTCGAAGTACGGGCCTTTGGCTGTTTGCTGGAGGAGCTGGCGGCACTTTTACCCTCGCCTTCACCTTCACCTTCACCTGCTGGCCTGGCACTTCATGCGCTGGCGCAAGCCTGCCTGTGCCCCGTGCCCAGCGACCGTCCGGTCATGGCCGAAGTGAAGCGGCAGTTGGCAGCAACGCGCGCTGGATGACTCTGGCTGTTTGAAAGGATCTTGAAAGGCCCCTGGCCTTGCCGCCCGTGCGACAAAGCTCGGCCAAGCCTGTGGCTACCATCGCGCATGCACCTGACTGTCACATCACCTGTTCAATCCCTTGCCGACATTCACCGCATGGAGGCCACGCCCCTGGGCCAAGCCATGCCGTGGTCAAGCACCTACGACTTGATTCGCACCAGCGCACTGGCCCACGCAGACCGGCCCGCACTCACGTTTTTAGAAACAGGCCAGCCCGGCGGTCCTTGCACCACCTGGACCTACCGTGAGCTGCTGCAAGGCATCCACCAAACCGCCAATTTGTTGCGAGGCCTGCACATGGGGCCGCAAGATGTGGTGGCCGTCTTGTTGCCCGGTGGGCTGGCCTACCACCTGGCACTTTGGGGGGGCGAGGCAGCAGGCATCGTGCAACCGCTCAACCCTTTGCTGAGTGAAGAAAAACTGCTGTCGCTGCTGAGCGCAAGCCAAGCCAAAGTGCTGATCGCGCATGGCGTGGCAGACGACAGCCAGATGCGGGCCAAGGCACTGCGCCTGCAAGCCCAGTTGCCAGGCCTGCACACCGTGTTGCTGGTCAACCCCGAGGGCGGCCCTTTGCCAGCCGCTGCCCCCTTGCCCGAAGGCGCGCAAGACTTCCACGCCTTGCGGGCTGCGCAAGTGGCAGACCGCCTGCAGAGCCAACGGGTTTTCAACGCAGACGACATCGCCGCTTACTTTCATACTGGCGGTACCACCGGCGCGCCCAAGCTGGCGCGGCACAGCCACGGTGCGCAGGTCTTCACCGCCTGGGCCAACGCCAGCATGCAGGGCTTTCAGCCCACCGATGTGACGATCAATGGCTACCCGCTGTTTCATGTGGCGGGCGTATTGCCCGGGGCCTTGTGCTCACTGGCCATCGGCATGCACGTGATCATTCCCACAGCGGCGATGTTTCGCAACCGGGAGGTGGTGCAAAACTACTGGCGCCTGGCTGCACACCACCAGTGCACCCTCATGTCGGGCGTGCCCACGGTGCTGGCGGCATTGGCGGGTGTGCCGCTGGACGGCGCCGACATCTCCCGCATGCGTTCGGTGCGTACCGGTGCCGCACCGCTGCCGCCCGAACTGGCACAGCGCTTTGAACAAATGGTCGGACTGCACATCAACGAAAGCTTGGGCATGACCGAGACGGCGGGCCTGAGCACCGTGGCCCCACCGGGGCTGAGTGCGCCTGCCGGCTGCGTAGGCTGGCCGCTGCCGCATGCACGGGTGCGCATCGTGGCCTTGAGCCATGACGACCAGGCCACCGGGCAAGACCTGCCTGTGGGTGCAAAAGGCATGCTGCTCTACCAAGGCCCCAACCTTTTTTCAGGTTACCTGGACGCCGCAGAAACTGCGCGCAGCTTCACCCCCGATGGCTGGCTCATCACGGGCGATGTGGGCTTCATCGACGCGCAAGGCCGCTTGCACCTGTCTGGCCGCGCCAAGGACTTGATCATTCGCGGAGGCCACAACATCGACCCCAAGGTGATTGAAGATGCGCTGGGCGCACACCCTGACGTCGAGTTGTGCGCCGCCGTGGGCGCGCCCGACGCCTATGCGGGCGAGTTGCCCGTGGCATTTGCCACACTCAAAGCAGGCGCGCAAGTCACTGAAACCGAGTTGCTGGCCTTCACGGCCCAAGGTGTCGACGAAGCGCCCGCACAGCCCAAGTCCATCACGGTGTTGGAACGCATGCCCGTCACCAACGTCGGCAAAATCTACAAGCCTGAATTGCGCACACTGGCAACGGCCGCGGTGGTGCGCGGGCTGATTCATCAGGTCTTGACCCCTCTGGAAATTCCAGCCGCGCACTGGCCGAAGGTGCTGGCCACCGGCGATGCGCCCGTCAAAGTCGACGCCCTGGCAACGCCAGCACCCGCCTGGGCCGCCCTGAAACCACGCTTGGCCGCCTTGCCGGTCAAGCTCGAATTTTGCGAGCCGTGATCAACGGTTTCTGAGCTGCTCGCGCAGCGGGGTCTGCAGCTGTTCCTCGGGCTGGATTGCAAAGCAAAAAAACGCCACGACCTGCGTGGCGTTTCAAACTAAAGCGGCACCTGCGTCAGCTCAAGTGCTTGCCAATGATCCCGGCCAACTCGAACATGGTGGCCTGGTCTTTGCCAAACACCGCTTGCAACTTGCCGTCGGCTTTGATCGAGCGCTTGTCTGCCGGATCTTGCAAGTTGTTGGCCTTGATGTAATCCCAGATCTTTTTGACCACCTCGGTGCGGGCATACGTGCCCTCACCGATCACGGCGGCCAAAGAGGCGCTGGGTTTCAAGGTGCCCACGGCGGCCTTGCGCGGCGCCTTGGGTGCAGCGGCCTTGGCGGCAGGTGTTTTAACCGCTGCGGCCTTCTTCACCGCGACCTTGCCAAACGGCGTCTTTTTGGCGGTCGTCTTGCGTGGTGGGTATTTCTTGCCGCCTTCGCGCTGCTCAAACTCAAAGATCACCTTGCCCTCTTCGGCACTCCAGGCCAGCATGGCCTTGAAACTGCGGCGGGTGCGGTTGCTGACAAACTTGTCGAGCAAATCGGTCTTGCCAGCGGCCAGCAATTTGACCACTTGTTCGCGCTCGACAGGCTGCTGCAAGATGAGCTTGCCGGTCTTGAAGTCACAGCTGGGGGTGGGTTGTTCGTTCGTGGGCACAGCCTTGCTGCACACGTAGTTGCTGCCATGTTCGTGCACGGGGCTGCCGCACTTGGGGCAAACACCCAGCGTCTCGTCGGTGAACTCGACGATCTCGCCGCTCTCTTCATTTTTCTTGTCATCGCCAAAGTCGAATTCAAGCTTCCAGTTCTTGTCTTCTTCGTTGTATTTCAGCGCCATTTCGGCCACAAAAGGCCAACCGGCTTTGGAGCGGAAGCCCTCCAATGGGCCAATCTTTTTGTCGCGCATGAACTGTTCGACTTCGGCTTGCTCAAAGGTGCGCCCTGCCGGTGACTTGCCAAAGGAAAAGCCGCAGCCATCACTGGCACCGTCTGCGCCTGTGCAGGTGTACCTGCGGTAGTTTTCTTTCACCACACCGCCGCAGTTGGGGCACGGCGCGCCCAGCGTGGCGTAGTCGCCAGGCACGGTGTCGCGGTCGTACTCTTTGGCCTTCTTGACGATGTGCTCGGTCATGGCAGCAATCTCGGCCATGAAGGTGGCGCGGCTCAGCTTGCCCTGCTCCATCTGCGCGAGCTTGTATTCCCATTCACCCGTCAGTTCGGGCTTGGACAACTCCTCCACCTGCAAGCCGCGCAGCAGGGTCATGAGCTGGAAGGCCTTGGCCGTCGGAATCATCTCGCGGCCTTCGCGCAGCATGTACTTTTCGTTGATCAATCCTTCGATGATGGCCGCGCGGGTGGCGGGTGTACCCAAGCCTTTTTCCTGCATGGCTTCACGCAGCTCATCGTCGTCCACCATCTTGCCTGCGCCTTCCATGGCGCCCAGCAGCGTGGCTTCTGAATAGCGGGCGGGAGGGCGGGTTTTCAGGCCCTTGGCTTCCACCGAGTCCACGCCTACTTGCTCACCTGGCTTCACCGGCACCAGGTTCTGGCCTTTGTCGCCGTCTTTGGCGTCTTCCACTTCTTCTGCGGCTTCTTTGCCATAGATGGCCAACCAGCCGGGTTTGACCAGCACCTTGCCCACGGTCTTGAAGCTGTGGCCAGCAGCCACGCTGATGCGGGTGGTCACCTGGTATTCGGCACTGGGGAAAAACACCGCCATGAAGCGGCGAACCACCAGGTCATAAAGCTTTTGCTCGGCCTCAGACAAGCCACTGGGGGCCTGCAGGGTCG
>NZ_JBIKHV010000186.1:0-2708 GCF_044361985.1 Limnohabitans sp.
GGCCTTGTGGCCCAGCGTGCGAGAAGCGCTGCGTCAGCTGCAAGAAGCCATCGTGCCCAGCCTGTTTGTCCCGGAAGAAGCCAGCAGCACCTTCATCCTGACCATGGCCGATGCCACGGCCGCCGAGCTGATGGGTGGGCTGGCCCGGCAGCTGCAAACCCAAGCACCGGGGGTTTCGCTGCGTGTGGTGCCACTGACCACGCGCGATCCGCGCGTCCTGCTGCGCGATGGCGAGGCCGACATCGCGCTCGGCTACTTTCCCGCCGTGTTGACAGATTTGACCGGGCATGCCCAAGCCGGCGAAGCCGTGTCTTTTGAACACCAGCGCCTGTATGCAGGGGAATATGTCTGCGTGATGCGACAGGGCCATCCTTTGGCCAACCAGCCCATGACGCTGGACGCCTATTGCGCAGCCCGCCATCTGCTGGTGAGTTTTTCTGGACGCCCGTACGGCTTTGTCGACGAAGCGCTGGCCACACTTGGGCGACAACGGCGGATTGTGCTGACCGTGAACCAGTTTTTCACCGCCGGTCAAGTCGTGGTCAATTCAGATTTGCTCACGGTTTTACCGCGTCACTTTGTGCCCACCACGGGCATGGGCGATCAACTGATTTTGCGAGACTTGCCACTGGATGTGCCACCCGTCCATGTCGAGGCTTTGTGGCATCGGCGGCTGCAGCACGACAGTGCACACCAGTGGCTGCGCGAACAGCTGCTGCAGGTGGCGCAGGCTGCTTTTGCCGTGGAGGGCAGGCCATGAAAATTCAATTGCTCTCGGACCTGCACCTCGAGTCCAACCCTGAATTCATGCCCCGCCCCGCACCGGGTGTCGATGTGCTGGTGCTGGCGGGTGACATTGGCTCGTACCAAAGCGGCTCAGCCCTGGCGAGCACGGGCGATGCAGACTTTGGCCTGGCCCGGTTTTCTCCGCTGCACGGCTGGCCCACACCGGTGCTGTTTGTGCCCGGCAACCACGAATACGATGGCCTGGACTTTGATGAAGCCCACAGCCGTTTGCAAGAAACCTGTGCACGGCTGGGCATCACTTGGCTGGAGCGCGAAGTGCTGCAACTGAACGGTGTGCGCTTTGTGGGCACCACGTTGTGGACAGACTTTGACGCACTGGGGCCGCTGGCTGGCAAAACCCTGCCCGAGACCCTGCCCGCGCACTACAGCCACCCCAACAGCCAATACACCCGCCAGCTCAAGGCCCGCGAAAAAGCGTTTCGCGCCGCCAACTATTACCTGCGCAAAACCGCCACCACACGCGAGGGACACGCATGGCTGGCGGAAGGCATGCGTGCACAAGCGCTGCTCTGTCAGGACTGGCTCGGGGCCGCACTGAACACCCCGTTTGAAGGCACGACCGTGGTGGTGACCCACTTTGCCCCCAGCCTGCACAGCGCCGACCCCCGTTATGGCCATGTGCCGGGAACAGCCGGTTTTTGCAACGCGCTCGATGACTGGTTGCCCCACGCTCGCCTTTGGTTGCACGGCCACCTGCATTGCCCAAGCGACTACGCCCTGCAAGGTTGCCGCGTGGTGGCCAACCCGCTGGGCTATGCCCGCAAAAACGAACAACTCCATTTTCGAAGCCAGTTGATTCTGGAGGTCTGAGGGGCAGGGTGTGCGAGGTCACGCCCGCCTTGCCCCCTTCCCGTCAATGGCATCGGGTTTCATGACCTAAGTCAAGGCAGATCACGCAAGCCAGGGTTAACGTCGGGGCTTGTTTGATCCACAACAGGAGACCCTGATGAAAATCTTATTGGCCGTTGATGGCAGTGAATACACCAAAAAAATGCTGGCCTACCTGACCACGCACGACGAACTCTTCAGCACCGGCAACAGCTACACCCTGGTGACCGTGCAAGCCCAGTTGCCCCCCCGTGCGCGCGCCGCCGTGGGCAAGGAAATGGTCGACGCCTACCACCGCGAAGAAGCTGAAAAAATACTCGCCCCGGTCACCAAATTCCTGTTGCGCCACGGCATCGATGCCAAAACCATCACCAAGGTCGGTCATGCAGGCGAGCTCATCTCGAAAACTGCCGACAGCGGCAAATTTGACCTGGTGGTGATGGGCTCGCACGGCCATGGCACGCTGGGCAACCTGGTCATGGGCTCGGTCGCCACCCAGGTGCTTGCGCACTGCAAAGTGCCCGTGCTGCTGGTGCGCTGAAACCGCTTGGTCAGCGGGCGCTCAGGCCGTCAAAGCAAGTGCTCATCACCATATCGAGAATTTCTGTCTCGGTGTGCTGCTCGCCCATTTTCAGAAACTCCAGCACCGGGTCGCAAGCCCTGGCAAAGAGGGTGTAGAGCACCGCCACGGCTGGCAATGACGGGTTGAGGCGCCCCTGGCCCTGGGCCTCTTCGATCCAGGCACCCAATGCGTCACTGACCTCCATCAACCCGTCCATGTAATCTTTGCTGGCCATCAAGGTCGCGCGCAAGCTGGAGTTCTGGCTCGGCAAAGAGGGCATCAAGCCCTGAAGTTTGAGGGTCATGGTCCAACGGGTGACGGCCTTGAGCTTGTCCAGTGACGCCAGATCGGCAGGTACAGACTGGATGAACTCTTGCGCCTTGCGCATGGCCATCACCATGGCCGCACAAGCCAACTCTTCTTTGCTGGTGAAGTGCTTGTACAGGCTGGCCTTGGCAATGCCCACTTCGGCGGCCACTTCGTCCACCGTCATGGCATCAAAACCCTTTTC
>NZ_JBIKHV010000019.1:0-32191 GCF_044361985.1 Limnohabitans sp.
CAGGTCCCAAAAAATTGGAAATCGCCGGGCCAATGGAAAGCCAGCTGAAGGCCACTTTGAGTTCTGCCGGGTCTTTGGCCATGCGGCCAACGTGCCGCTGCAATGAAATCACCGCCATGCCCGTTGCGCCCCCAGTGGCCAAGGCGCTGAGGCACATCACCGGAAAAATGGGCCACAGCACGGACAGGCCTGCCCCCACCGAAGACACGATCACACTGATCAACAAAGGCTTCTGCAGACCCTTTCGGTCGGCGTAACGCCCTGCAGGCAGGGCCAAAAACACCTGGGTCAAGGCGAACAAGGCCAACAATGCCCCCACGGCCATGGCGCTGAAGCCTTGTTTCAGCGCCAACAAAGGAATGGCCATGCGCATGCCCGCCATGCAAGCGTGCAAAAAAACCTGTCCAGTAATTAGCCGGGGCAGCGGGTGCTTCATGGCACGCCAGCACGTCTAACGGTCGGCTTCAATTCTCACCGCCGGGTAACAGGGCTTGCGCCTCTGGTTCCGGCAAGGCATCCACCTGTCGCAAAGCCCGATGCATCACGTTGCTGCGGGTCTGGGCCTGCTCCAGGGTGTTGAGCACGGTCTGAGTCTGGGATTTGACCTTGGCCAGCACCTCGCCAAACTTGCCGAATTCGGTCTTGACCGCACCCAGCACCTGCCAGACTTCACTGGACCGTTTTTCCAGCGCCAGGGTCCTGAAACCCATTTGCAGGGCGTTGAGCATGGCCATCAGATTGGTCGGCCCCGCCAGGGTCACGCGGTGATCGCGCTGCAAGGTTTCCATCAAGCCAGGGCGGCGCAGCACTTCTGCATACAAGCCTTCAGTGGGCAAGAACATGATCGCAAAGTCGGTCGTGTGGGGCGGCTCCAGGTACTTCTCGGCCATCGACTTGGCTTCCAGCCTGATGCGGGCCTCCAGGGCTTTGGCGCATAACTCGGCCTGCACAGGGTCGGCACGGCTTTGCGCTTCCAGCAACCGTTCGTAGTCTTCATTCGGGAACTTGGCATCGATGGGCAGCCAGACCGGATCGCCGTTGTCTGAGCGGCCCGGCAAACGGATGGCAAAGTCCACCCGGTTCTTGTCGCCGGGGCGGGTGGCCACTTGCACGGCATATTGCTCGGGCGCCAGCACCTGTTCCAACAAAGAAGCCAGTTGGGCCTCGCCGAACATGCCTCTGGTTTTGACGTTGGTCAGCAGGTGCTTGAGGTCGCCCACACCTTGCGCCAGTTGGTGCATTTCGCCCAGCCCTTTGTGCACTTGCTCCAAGCGCTCAGCCACTTGCTTGAAGCTTTCGCCCAAACGGGCTTGCAACGTGGCCTGCAGTTTTTCGTCCACGGTTTGCCGCATTTCGTCCAGTTTGGCCGAGTTGCTTTGCTGCATTTGGGCCAACTGCGTTTCCATGGTGCCGCGCATCTCGGTCAGCCGGCGGGCATTGGCCTCCGACAGAGCGTTCACCTGCTGGGCCAGGCTGTCGGTCAGGCTTTTTTGCAGCAAGGCCAGTTGTTGGGCCAAGGCATCCATTTGTTGGTTTTGGGTGCGGGTCGCTTCGGCGCTTTGTTGCAACAGCGATTGCTGAAACAAGGTCAGCGTCTGCATGGACTCTTGACGTCCCAACACGCCAGACTGGCTGATTTCGTTGCGCAATTCCCGCTCAAGGCGCTCAGCCTGGCTTTGCAGGGCCTCGAACAACTGCTCTTGCCGTGCCGCTTGGTCTGCACTGCGCTCAGGGGCCGTTCGTGCCTTGAAAACAAGCACCAGCACCAGCAGCAAATTCAAGGCCACCAGCCCCAGCACCAGCATGTCGTTCATGCAGCAGCGCCTTTTAGCGTGTTCAGCGGGGTGAGGGCCTGGCCCTGGGTGAAGTAAGCGACCAGGTTGTCAGCCGCCAGCTGCGCCATGGCCCGGCGCGTTTTCACCGTGGCACTGGCAATGTGCGGCGTCAAGACCACGTTGGGCACCTTCAGCAATTCGGGGTACACCGTCGGCTCGCCTTCAAACACGTCCAGGCCAGCTGCCGCAATTTGGCCAGCGGCCAAGGCCTTGGCCAAAGCTGCATCGTCAACGATGCCGCCGCGCGCGATGTTGACCAAGGTGGCGGTGGGCTTCATCAAGGCCAGTTCGGGTGCGCCGATGGTGTGGTGAGATTCGGCGCTGTAGGGCACCACCAGCATGACATGGTCAGCGGTTGTCAGCAGCGCCTCTTTGCTCACATAACGGGCTTTGCACTCGGCTTCGAGCTCGGCACTCAGCCGACTGCGGTTGTGATAAATCACGTTCATGCCAAAACCATGTGCCGCCCGGCGGGCAATGCCCTGGCCAATACGGCCCATGCCCAAGATGCCGATGGTGGCGCCGTGCACTTCGGCACCCGCAAACATGTCATAGCTCCATTTGGTCCAGTGGCCAGCCCGCAAATAATGCTCGCTTTCAGTGATGCGCCTGGCCGTGGCCATGAGCAGCGCAAAGCCGAAATCGGCGGTGGTCTCAGTCAGCACATCGGGGGTGTTGCTGGCTTGCACGCCCGCAGCGGTCATGGCGGGCACGTCAAAGTTGTTGTAACCCACGGCCATGTTGGCCACGATGCGCAGCTGCGGGTTGGCCTGCAAAAGCGCCGCGTCGATGCGCTCGCTGCCGGTGGTGAGTGCCCCCACTTTGCCCTGCATGCGGCGGCTCAGCTCAGCGGCAGACCAGACCTCATCGGCCTGGTTGCTCTCAACTTCAAACACCTGAGCCAAAGACTGCAGGACTTCGGGGAAGATGGCCCGAGCCACCAATATGGAAGGTTTGGACATCATTTGAACCAGATGAAACTCATGACCACAAACAGGGGCACCAAAATGCCCCCTGACCAAAGCATGTAGCCAAAGAAGCTGGGCATCTTCACACCACGGTCTTCGGCAATGGCCTTGACCATCAAGTTGGGCGCATTGCCAATGTAGGTGTTGGCCCCCATGAACACGGCACCGGCCGAGATGGCCGCCAAAGTCGGGGCCAAGGTGGTCATCAAGACCTGGGGGTCACCGCCTGCTGTATTGAAGAACACCAGGTAAGTGGGCGCGTTGTCCAAGAAGGAGCTGAGCAGACCCGTGATCCAGAAATACATCATCACGTCTGGGCTGCCATCGGGCTGGGTCACCGCCTGAACCACTGCGCCAAATGGGCCATTGACACCCGCCTTGAGCATAGCAATCACCGGGATGATGGTCAGGAAAATACCGGCAAACAATTTAGCGACCTCTTCCATCGGTGCCCAGCCAAACTGGTTATCGCCGTGCACTTTAGCGGGCGTGATCTTGAGTGACAGGAAAGTCACCGCCACCAAGCCCAAGTCACGCAGTACGCCAGGCAAGCCTACTTCGGTGCCATAGACATTGAATGAGACGTCGGATTTCCAGAAACCGCTCATCAACACCAAGCCGACCACCACGGCCAACATGGCGAAATTGATAGCTCCGTCAAAACCAATGCCCCTTGAATCGGGCGTGGGGTCTTGCGGCAAGACCTCTTCACGGCGGTGGTAGTACCAGCTGTCAATGACGTAAAAAATGGCCAGCAAGCTGCCCACCATGAACAGGGTTTCGGGGAAGATGTGCTTCAAAGTCCAGAAGAAATCCACGCCTTTCAAAAAGCCTAAAAACAGCGGCGGATCACCCAATGGGGTCAGCGAGCCGCCTGCGTTGGAGACGATGAAGATGAAAAACACCACCACATGGGCCACATGCTTGCGGTTGTCATTGGCACGGATCAAGGGCCGAATCAGCAACATTGAAGCGCCGGTGGTGCCCATGAAGCTGGCCAGCACCGCACCAATGGCCAGGATGGCGGTGTTCAGACCGGGGCTGCCGTGCAAGTTGCCCCGAATGAAAATACCGCCCGACACAGTGAACAGTGCGGTGAGCAAAATGATGAAAGGGATGTATTCGGCAAACAGCGCATGCACCACGTTCACACCCGCCATCGCTGGCCCGAACATCACGGCAAAAGGGACCAAAAATGCCAAGCCCCAAGCAGCAGCCACTTTGCCGTAATGGTGGTGCCAAAAATGCGGCACCAGCAAAGGCATCAGGGCGATCGACAACAAAATGCCGGCGAACGGCACGCCCCAAATCATCGTCAACTGCGAACCGTCAAAATCGGCCGCCCAAGCCCCTCCTGACATGGCTAACAACGCTGGCAAAGCCAGCCAAACGGTCCATCGTGTCCCCAAAAGCTTCATAGTGCAAATCTCCAGTTGAATGAAACTGATATTAACGGTGGAAGGTCCCGATTCAGTTGGTGGCTGCCACTTCAAACACCTGGCGCAGATAGGCCAGGTATTTTTCGTCGTCACACATGCCCTTGCCGGGGGAGTCCGACAACTTGGCCACGGGCTGGCCGTTGCAACGGGTCATCTTGATGACGATCTGCAAGGGCTCGTAACCCAAGTCGTTGGTCAGGTTGGTGCCCACGCCAAAGGCCAGTTGGCAGCGCCCCTGGAACTGCTCAAACAACTCGATGGTGCGGGGAATCGTCAGGCTGTCGCTGAAAATGAGCGTCTTGGTCCTCGGGTCCACCCGATTTTGCTGGTAGTGGGCGATCATGCGTTCACCCCAACTGAACGGGTCACCACTGTCATGGCGAGCGCCGTCAAACAACTTGCAAAAATACAGGTCAAAGTCCCGCAAGAAGGCATTGAAGCCATACACGTCGCTCAAAGCGATGCCCAGATCGCCCCTGTATTCCTTGGCCCACGACTCGAAGGCAAACACCTGGCTGTCGCGCAGACGCGGCCCCAGCGCCTGGGCCGCTTGCAAATACTCGTGGGCCATGGTGCCCAACGGGGTCAAGCCCAGCAAATAGGCGTAATAGACATTGCTGGTGCCGGCAAATTGACCCTCAGGCCCGGTGCCCAAGCGGGCGGACAGGACGCGAAGAACCTCCTCATGCCAAGCCCGAGAAAAACGACGGCGCGTGCCGTAGTCGGCAATTTTGAGGGTCTCCAAGCCAGGAGATTGCAATTGGGCGATTTTGGTGTCCAGACGGCGCCGCCCTTCCATCAAATCGGGCACCTTTTGGGTGTTGCGAAAGTACACTTCGTTGACGATCGCCAGCACCGGAATCTCGAACAAGATGGTGTGTAACCAGGGCCCCTGGATGGTGATGTCGATCTCGCCCGAAGGCAGCGCCGTGACCTGGATGTACTTTTCGCTGAGTTTAAAAAGGTCCAAAAAATCAACAAAGTCACTTTTGATGAAGCGCAGCGAGCGCAGGTACTGCAACTCGCCTTCAGTGAAGCTCAGACTGCACAGCGAACGGATTTCTTGCCGGATTTCGTTGACAAAAGGCGCCAACGCAAAACCCGGGTTGCGGCATTTGAATTTGTACTCTACCTGTGCCCCGGGAAACTGGTGCAGCACCACCTGCATCATGGTGAACTTGTAGAGGTCGGTGTCAAGCAGGCTGGTGATGATCATGGTTTGTCTCTGGCGGCTTGGGCCGCTCGCGGTTGTAGGTCAGTGTAAGGGATGCCTCGACCGGGTTATGACTGACTCAAGCCGCTGCTTGAAGTTGCCCACTGTTCAGTAGCAAAACCCGATCGGCGTGCGCGGCCAGAATGTTGTTTTGCTCAGCCACCAGCAAGCTCAGGCCTTCAACACGCAGTTGCAGCAGCGCCTTGCTCAGGGCCTGCACCAAAACCGGAGCGATGCCCTCACACGGCTCGTCCAGCAAAAGCAGGCGGGGGCTGGTCATCAAGGTACGGGCGATGGCCAGCATTTGCTGTTCGCCGCCACTCATTTGGCTGGCAGGTCGGTCAAGCATTTGGCCCAGCACAGGAAACAAGGCCAGTACGCGGTCAAATCGCTTGGCCTTGGCGGCATTGGATTCGGCACGCGCTGCGATCCACAGGTTTTGATGCACCGAAAGCCCACTGAACAAGCGACGGTCTTCCGCCACAAAGCCCAAACCGGCTTGCGCCCGGCGATGGGCCGCCCAGCCGTCAATGCGCTGCCCCGCCCACTCGATCTGGCCAGAGGCCCTGGGGCCGATACCGATCAGCGACTGCAGCAAGCTGGACTTGCCGGCGCCATTCAGGCCCTGCAACACCACCAATTCACCCGCATTCACGGACAGCGAGACATCAAACAAGGCTTGTGCCTGACCGTACCAGGCGTTCAACTGCGACACATGAAGCCCGGCATCAGACACGCGCACCTCCTGGTGCTTTTGCGTGGGGGTCATCCTGATTGGCCACTTTGGGGGCGTTGAAGTCCAGGCCCAAATAGTTTTGCCGAACCAGCGGGTCTTGTGCCACGTCATCGGGCAAACCATCAGCGACCAAGCGCCCTTGCATCAACACCAGCAACCGGTCGGCCACGCCAAACACGGCATCCATGTTGTGTTCGGTGTAGAGCACGGTGACACCTTGCGAGGCGACTTGGCGGACCAGCGCCATCATGTCGGAACGCTCTGCCTCGGCCAAGCCAGCAGCGGGTTCATCCAGCAACAACAAGGATGGCCCCGTGCGGGGCAAACCGGCCAGCGCCATGGCCAGCTCCAGGCGTTTTTTGGCGCCGTAAGGCAAATCGGCCACTGTGGCTTGGACCAAGGCTTGCAAGCCCGCTTGCGCCGCCAACTGTTGCGCCCGTTCGGGCTGGCGATCGTTCAGCCGGTCCCACCAGGACAAAGGCTTGGCATCGCGCAACACCAACTGGATGTTTTGCAACACGGTCAGCGCTTCAAAAGTCTGGGCCACCTGAAAAGTTCGGGCCACGCCCAGGCGCTGACGCTCGGCAGGCGTTTGGCCCAGCAGGGGCTGGCCGCGCCAGAACACCTGACCCGCGGTGGGTTGGTGCTGCCCGGCCAAGCAGGCGAAACAGGTGGATTTACCCGCCCCGTTGGGGCCAATCAAGGCCACGCAATGCCCTGACTGAACCTCAAAACTCACCCCGTCCAGTGCACGCACGCCACCAAAATGCTTGCTCAGGCCATGCACCTGCAAGACGCCCTGAGTCGCCGAATTGGCCGATTGATTCATGCTGTGCGCCCCTTTGGCGAACGCATACGGGTCAGCCCGTGTTGCACAGCGCCCAGCACGCCGCTGGGCGCCAGCACCATGACGGCCATGATCACCAAGCCCAAAACACCACGCCAATAGTCAAGCCCCTGCCCCAGTTCAGCACCCCCCCAAACCAAGAGCGCACTGCCCACGGCTGAACCCCACAGTTGATGCACCCCACCCAGCAAGATCACCAGCAAGGCATCGACCGACATGGCCACCGAAGCCACCGATGGAAAGACAGCGCCTTTGAATGAAGCCCACAAACCACCAGCCAAACCCGCCAAAGTGGCGCTGCCGACAAACACTTGGTAGCGCAAAACCTGAACGGGCAAACCGCTGGCCGCCGCACGCAAGGGCGCATCGCGCAAAGCCTGCAAGGCCGCGCCCCGCCCAGACCCCACCACCCGGCCCATGGCCGCCAGCGACAGCAGCAAAAAGCCGCACAGAACCGCATCGGCCAAGGGTCGCCATTCGGGCGCGATCAGGCGCAAACCAATCAAGCCGTTGTCTCCACCCGTGAGTCCCACCCATTGCGTGGCGCCCGCCCAGACCATTTGTGCCAGCGCCAAAGACAACATGGCCAGGTAAACGCCGCTGCTGCGCACCAGCAAGGCCCCAAACACCAAGGCGACGACCAGCGCCAGCGCCATTGCAGCCACCAGGGCCAGGAACAAACCGGCCCCCCCGTTCAGGTGGGCCAAGGCTGCGCCATAGGCACCCAATGCAAAAAATGCGGCATGGCCAAAGCTGACCAGCCCGCCCAGGGCCATCATGCACTGCAGGCTCAAGCCAAAAAGCATCATCACCATCACGTCTTCCGCGAGGCTTCGCCCGTAGTCACCTTGACCCCAGGCCAGCAACGACAAGCCCACAAACACCACCACAAACAAGGCCCTGCCTGGCTGGCCCAGCGGCCAAAGAGAGAAAACCTGCACGCTTTCTCGTTGCTCAGCATGGACGGCAGCACCCGCCAGGCCCTGAGGTCGCCAGATCAACACAGCAGCCATGGTTAAAAACACCAGGATCAGGGTCGCTTGCGGGAAAAAACTCAGGCCTAGGGCATGGATCAAGCCAATCAGCAAAGCCGCCACAAAAGCACCGCCAATGCTGCCCAGACCGCCAGTGACCACCACCACAAAGGTCTCCACCACCACGTTCACATCCATCTGCAAGTGAGCTGGTTCGCGCGGTAATTGCAAAGCCCCAGCCAATCCGGCCAGGCCACAGCCAAGCATGACCACGCCCAGCATCAGCGGCGCAGGGTTCACGCCCAATGCATCCAGCATGTCGCGGTCTTGCGTGGCGGCCTTGACACGCTGGCCCCACAGGGTGCGCGTGAGCAACAGGTGAAGCCCCAACCAGACCAGTGGCCCCAGCAGCAAGGTGAATAGTTGCCAAGATGGGAAAAAAGCCCCCCCCACCTCGATGGCGCCCTTGAGGCTGGGAAAGCGCGGCGCAAAAACCTCTTCAGGCCCGAAATACCACCGCATGGCATCGTGCAGCGCCAGCGTCAGCCCGAAAGTGGCCACCAATTGGTACAACTGGGGGGCTTGGCGCATGCGCTTGAAAAGCAAAACCTCGGTGATGGCGCCCAACAAGGCCGCCAGGCAGGCCCCCATGAGCATCGCCGCGGCGTAGCCCCAAGCAGAGACCCCCCAGGCGGGCCACCAGTTGGTGATGGCGTGCGCCGACCACAAAGCGCCCAGCATGAAAAAACTGCCATGCGCAAAATTGACAATCCGGGTCACGCCAAAAATCAGCGTCAACCCGGAAGCCATCAAAAACAAGGTGGTGGCGTGGCTCAAGCCATTGAGCAGTTGCAACGCCAGCGCATCGAATCCCAAAGCAAGACCTTGCAGGGAAAATAAATCAATCCACCCAATGGGTGAATTCTTGTGCCTGCACGCGAGTGGTCTGGAAAGTGTTCACCGTGGCCGACTCGTCGGCATAGCCCAGCGACATGCCGCAGACCACCATCTCGTTTTCGGCGGCCCCCACGTGGGGCAAGATGATTTTGGAAAACCCATTCCAAGCCGCTTGCGGGCAAGTGTGCAGGCCGCGCGAGCGGGCTGCGATCATGAGGGTCTGCAAGAACATGCCGTAGTCCAGCAAGCTGCCCCGGCCCAGCACTTTGTCGATGGTGAAGATCAGCCCGACCGGGGCATCAAAGAATCGGAAATTTTTCTGGTGCTGCTCCTGCATCCGCCCCTTGTCACCCTTGCCGATGCCCAGCACGCCATACAAGCCAAAGCCGCACTCACGACGGCGGTCGATGTAGGGGCTGACCCATTTTTCAGGGTAATAGTCATAAGACTCGACGTATTCAGACGCCAGTGCCGGGTTCGCGCTGATGGCATCGTGGGCAGCGCAGGTCTTGGCCACCAGTTCATCGCGCTTGGCGCCTTGCAGCACGTAGACTTTCCAGGGCTGGGTGTTGGTGCCGCTGGGTGCACGGGCGGCCAGCTCCAGCACCTCTTGCAACACGCTGCGGTCCACCGCCCTGGGTAAATAGGCTCGGGTCGAAAAACGGCTCAGGATGGCGGCGTCGACGCTGGCGGGGTCGTTCACGCGGGCGCTGACTTGCTGACCGATCGGTGAAATGCTCATGTCAATGTCTCCAGAAATGTTTTGAATGCGGGGGGCAAGGGCACGGGTCTGCGGGTTTTACGGTCCACGTAAACATGCACAAAGTGTCCGCGGGCAGCGGTCATGTCCTCGTCTTGCGCGAACAGGCCCACTTCGTAGCGCACGCTCGATGTGCCCAACTTGGCCACACGAATGCCTGCGTCGATGGTTTGGGGGAAGGCCAGTGGCGCAAAGTAAAAGCACTGGGTTTCAACCACCAGGCCGATGGTCGAGCCTGCGTGAATGTTAAGCACACCCCGTTCGATCAGAGTGGCGTTCACGGCGGTGTCGAACCAGCTGTAATAGACCACGTTGTTCACATGGCCGTAAACATCGTTGTCCATCCAGCGCGTGCCGATGGCTCGGAACAGCTTGTAGCTGCTGCGCAGGTCGGCTTGGGGTTTCTTGGGGGGCATGGCGGCTGTGTTCATCGCCTGAGATTGTGCCAGCGTTGCCAATAGCCCAAAGCCACAGCCCAGGTCTGCATTTGCACCTGGACGGTGGTCTCGATGTCGTGTCCATAACCGCCGCCCATGCACAGCACGACCGGCAATTTGCGTTGCCAGGCCCAATCCATGACGGTCCTGTCACGGGCCTGCATGCCATCTTGCGTCAGCTTCAGTCGACCCAGGCGGTCGCCCTCGTGCGGGTCGGCACCAGCCAGATAAATCAACAGATGCGGGTCAAACCGGTCTTGCAAGCTTTGCAAAGCCTGGTGAAGGGCGGTCAGATAAGGCTCATCGGTGCAGCCATCGGGCAAACCCACATCGAGGTCACTGGGTTCCTTGCGAAACGGAAAATTCTTCTCGCCGTGCAGCGACAAGGTAAAAACGCTCGGGTCTTTGGCAAAAATATGTGCCGTGCCATTGCCCTGGTGCACGTCCAGGTCGATCACGGCCACATTCAGTTTGCGCCGCGCATGCCGCCAAGCCTCGGCCTGCATCAGGCGCGCGGTGACGGCAATGTCGTTGAACACACAAAAACCGCCGCCTTTGTGTGAATAGGCGTGGTGCGTCCCCCCAGCCAGATTGCCCGCCAAGCCCTGCTCCAGCGCATCACGGGCTGCGGCAACAGTGGCCCCCACCGAACGGCGAGCCCGCTCGGCCATGGCAGGGCTCCAAGGGAAACCGATCTCACGCTGCAAGGCTGCATCCAGTCCGCCGGTGCTCACGCCTTGTATGTATGCCGGTGTATGCACCAAAGCCAGTTCGCCATCGCTGGCTGCAGGGGCTTCGCACATCTTTACCCCAGGCAGCTCACCAGTTAAACGGTCACGCAAGCGGCTGTACTTTCGCATAGGGAAACGGTGACCTTCGGGCAAAGGCAAGACAAAGTGATCGGCGTAATAAGCGTGCATGGGTGGGTCCGGAATGGGATCAATTCTAGAAAACCCTCTCTAAACTGCGATGGGCGACCCTCAATCCCCTTGTAATACCTCGTGGAAACCCTAAAATCCGAACCATGCTGCACTGCAACAATGTTGTACGGCCCCGGCCAGTTACGGCGCAGTCTTCCTGAAACCACACTTTATTTTTTGATCTGGAGATTCTCATGATGACCGCTGAACAAATCGCCGCCTCGCACAAAGCCAATGTTGAAACCCTGTTTGGCCTGACCGCCAAAGCCTTCGAAGGCATGGAAAAGCTGGTCGAACTGAACCTGAGCGCTGCCAAAGCCGCTTTGGACGAGTCCGCCAACAGCACCCAGGCCGTCCTCAGCGTGAAAGACGCCCAAGAACTGGTGGCCATGCAAGCCAACATGTTCCAGCCCCTGGCTGAAAAGACTGCGGCTTACAGCCGTCACCTGTATGACATCGCCTCGGGTACCACTGGTGAGTTCACCAAGGCCCTCGAAGCCCAAGCAGCCGCTGCGCAAAAGCAATTCTCCACATTGGTGGACAGCGCAGCCCAAAACGCACCTGCAGGTTCCGAACAAGCTGTGGCCATGATGAAAGGTGCCGTCACCGCTGCCAACAGCGCTTTCGAATCCGTGCAAAAAGCTGTCAAGCAAGCCACCGACCTGGCTGAATCCAACCTGGCTTCCGTGGCACAGACCGCTGCACCCAAGACTGGCAAGAAAAAGTAATTTCAAACAGCTCAGGTTTTTAAGAAACCTGCGCTTTTTTGCAAGTTGTCTCCTCGGATCTCTGTGAATTTCATCTGGGAAACAGGGGTCCTTAAGGGCTGATCGCAAGATCAGCCTTTTTTTGTACTTGTCTTTTTTCCCCCGTGTGTCAGCGCCCTGCTTCGAAATCAGCCAAGGCCGCTTTCAAGCTCGGCAGCAAGGCCCGCATCGCGACACGACCCGCTTCGATAGAGTGCAATCGGGCACCAAAGTCCGCACTTTTTACACCCGACAAGGCCGGGCGAACCACAAAATTGGCATCCTTCAAAGCCAAGGTGTTGATGCTTTTGCCCATGATGGTGAATGTTTGCATCAGGATCTGAAAAGTGTCTGAAGAAGGGTTGCCCTCGGGATCGCTGGAAATATCCACCGCGATCACGAAATTGGCCCCTAAATCCCGCGTCTGTCGGACCGGAACGGGAGAAACCAAGCCACCATCCACATACTCACGATCGCCCACGCGGACGGGCAGGAAAACGGCGGGTACCGCACTCGAAGCCCGAACGGCAGAACCCGTGTTGCCACGACGGAAGGTGATGGACTCACCGCTGCCCAGATCTGTCGCCACGATGCCCAAGGGAATCTTCATTTGTTCCAGGCTGCGCCCCCCCACCTGGGTGTTCACATACTTGGCCAGGGCCTCCCCGCGCAAAGCACCCCGATTCAATATCGGCAGCATCCAATCCGTGATGTCGGCCTCTTGCATGGTCTCAGCCACGCGAACAAGTTCGGCCGGGGTTTTTCCGCTGGCATACAAAGCGGCCACCAGACTGCCGGCCGAGGTGCCCGCCACAAAGCCAGGGCGCAAACCAGCTTCCTCCAGCACCTGAATGACCCCCACATGGGCAAAACCTCGGGCTGCACCGCCGCCCAAAGCCAATCCCAGGCGAACCTCACGGCGCTCTGGAGAAGACGGCAGACCACCGATCCCTGCTGGAGGCGCAGTCTCTAAAGTACTGCAGCCCACCAGGGCACCCGCGATCACCACCATGCCCAAAGCCTTGAACCATCGGCTTTTTCCCATCCTGAGCTGAGCTGGAGACTCACCCTTCAGCCCATCCCTTGGCCATGAATTCATGTCTTTCCTTCGATCTTGTTGATAATCATTCTCATTTAGAATAAAATTTAGCCATTACAAACTTATCCAACGCGAACACCATGAAACTTTTCAAGTTCAGCCTGACCCTTGCTGCGCTTTTGGCCGCTTCATCAGGCATGACTCAAGACAAAGTCCTGAACATCTACTCGGCCCGCCACTACCCGACCGATGAAGTCATGTACAGCGAATTCACCAAATCCACCGGCATCAAGATCAACCGGGTCGATGCCGACGATGCCGGTATTCTCGCCCGTCTGAAGGCCGAGGGCTCGGCTTCCCCGGCGGATGTGATTTTGCTGGTGGATGCCGCTCGTCTTTGGCGTGCCGAAGTGGATGGGCTATTCCTCCCGGTCAAATCGGCCAGACTGGAAGAAGCCATTCCCGCCAACCTGCGCGCAAAACCTGCTGACAATGGCGGCACAGCCTGGTTTGGCCTGTCTACCCGGGCACGCGTCATCGTCTACGACAAGATGAAATTCAGCAAAACCGATGTGGACAGTTATGAAAAACTGGCCAATGTGAAACTCAAGGGCAGCCTGTGCGTCCGCTCGGGCTCTCACCCCTACAACCTCAGTTTGATGGGGGCCATGATCGAACACTTGGGGGCTCAAAAGACCGAAGTCTGGCTGAAGGGCCTGGTCGACAACATGGCCCGCAGCCCTAAGGGCGGTGACACCGATCAGATCAAGGGGGTCGCTTCAGGGGAATGCGGTGTCGCCCTCACAAACTCCTACTATCTGGCCCGCCTGATGCGCTCAGCCAAACCTGAAGACCGTGCTGTGACTGAGAAAATTGGCATCGTCTTCCCCAACCAAAGCAGTTGGGGAACGCATGTCAATGTGGCTGGAGGGGCTGTAGCCCGCTATGCCAAAAACACCGACAACGCGGTGAAATTTCTCGAATACCTGGCCAGCCCCTCGGCGCAAAACCACTTTGCCAACGGCAACAACGAGTGGCCAGCGGCCAAAGGGGTGAGCTTTGACAACCCGGCACTTAAAGCCATGACCGGCGGCAGCTTCAAAAGCGAGTTGATCCCGATCAGCGCCGTGGGCATGAACCAGGTCAAAGTGCAGCAAATGCTGGACCGAGTGGGCTTCAAGTAAGGCCTTGCAGGCTGGCGCCAGTCGTTCAACCTGCAGCCCAACCAGTCACTCTCTGCAAACTGTCAAGAGTTGCCCAGTTCAACAGGCCTGATCAAGATCGGATCAAGTGGTCAAACGCGCTGAGCGCAGCTTTGGCCCCCTCGCCTGCGGCAATCACAATCTGTTTGAACGGCACTGTGGTGCAGTCACCGGCGGCAAACACGCCGGGAACATTGGTGTGCCCCTTAGCGTCCACCACAATTTCACCAAATTTGCTCAGCTCGACCGTGCCTTTCAGGAATTCGGTATTGGGCACCAAACCAATTTGCACAAACACGCCTGCCAAATCAATATGGTGCTCGGTGCCGGTGGCACGGTCTTTGTAACGCAAGCCGTTGACCTTGCTGCCGTCACCGGTTATCTCGGTGGTCTGGGCGTTGGTGTGTACCGTCACGTTAGGCAAGCTGTTGAGTTTTTTCACCAGCACGGCATCGGCCTTGAGTTGCTCTGCAAATTCGACCACGGTCACATGCTCCACGATACCGGCCAAATCAATCGCCGCCTCGATGCCAGAATTGCCGCCACCGATCACGGCGGTGCGCTTGCTCTTGAACAGGGGCCCGTCGCAGTGCGGGCAGTAAGCCACACCCTTGTTTTTGTACTCGGATTCACCGGGCACGTTGACATTGCGCCAGCGTGCGCCGGTGGACAAGATCACGGTTTTAGCCTGCAGCGTGCCGCCGTTTTCCATCTGCACCTGCAGCAAACCACCTGGCACGCTGGCCGGAATAATCTGGGTGGCACGTTGCAGGTTCATGATGTCTACGCCATATTGGCGGACCTGGGCTTCGAGCGCAGCGGCAAACTTGGGGCCATCGGTCTCCAGCACCGAGATGTAGTTTTCGATTGCCATCGTGTCGTTGGTCTGACCGCCAAAACGCTCAGCCGCCACACCCACACGGATGCCTTTGCGTGCAGCGTACACAGCAGCGGCTGCACCTGCGGGACCGCCACCGACGATCAAGACTTCAAAGGGGGCTTTGGCGTCCAGCTTGACGGCATCGCGCGTGGCAGCGCCTGTGTCCAGCTTGGCCACGATTTCTTCCACGCTCATACGGCCGGAACCAAACACCTTGCCGTTCAAAAACACCATGGGCACCGCCATGATCTGGCGCTCTTCCACTTCTTTCTGGAAGGCGCCACCTTCAATCACCACCGTCTTGACCTTGGGGTTCATGATGGCCATGAGCGAGAGGGCCTGAACCACATCCGGGCAGTTGTGGCAGCTCAGTGACATGTAGACCTCGAAGCTGAAGTCCCCATCCAGGGCCTTGATCGCGTCAATCACGTCTTGTTCTACTTTGGGCGGGTGGCCGCCTGTCCACAACAACGCCAAAACCAAAGAAGTGAACTCGTGGCCCAAAGGCAAACCAGCAAAACGCACGCCTTGAGTCTCGCCCTCACGGGCAACCACAAAAGACGGCTTGCGGCTGTCTTGGCCTGTGGTGTCCAGCGTGACCTTGTCCGACAGGCTGACAATGGTCTCCAGCAAGCTCTTCATCTCGGTGCCGGTTTCGCTGTCGTCCAGCGAGGCGATCAAGCGGATCGGCTGGCGCAGCAAGGCCAGGTATTGCTGCAATTGGGCTTTGAGGGTGTCGTCGAGCATGGTGTTCTCCAGTTTCAGGGTGCAGTCGGCTCTGGCCCGCGCTTGTGACATGGGCCGGTAAACAAAGGTTTGGGGGACAGGGTTTGTGAAAAGCGTTGAGGGCAGCACACGAAGGCTTGTGACCTGCATGTGCTGCGCTCAACACCCTGCGTCGCAGGGGCTGATGTCATGCTGCCCTGGGTGACAGAGCGAGCAGCAACAAATTTAGATCTTGCCGACCAGGTCGATGGATGGAGCCAAAGTCTTGGCGCCTTCTTTCCACTTGGCTGGGCACACTTGACCAGGATTGGCAGCGGTGTACTGGGCGGCTTTGAGCTTGCGCAGGGTTTCCGACACGTCACGGGCGATTTCGTTGGAGTGAATCTCCAGGGTCTTGATCATCAACTCGGGGTTGATGATGAAAGTGCCGCGCAGTGCCAAACCTTCTTCGGGGATGTGAACACCAAAAGCTTTCGTCAAGGCATGGGTAGGGTCACCCACCAATGGGAACTTGGCCTTGCCCACAGCTGGCGAAGTCTCGTGCCAGACTTTGTGTGAAAACTGGGTGTCTGTGGTCACGATGTAGACCTCAGCGCCGGCTTTCTGGAACTCTGCGTAGTTGTCAGCAGCGTCTTCAATTTCTGTAGGGCAGTTGAAGGTGAAAGCCGCGGGCATGAAAATCAGGACGTTCCACTTGCCTTTTAAGCTCTGCTCGGTGACTTCGATGAATTTGCCGTTGTGAAAGGCGTTGGCTTTGAATGGTTGGACTTGCGTGTTGATCAGGGACATGGTGTTTCCTTGGTTGGTTTATAAAAACTATCGAATGAGAAAACTCATTGGTAGCAATCATAATTCAAACTAGGGTTTCTACTCATGAGTAGTTCCTATCACACCGATAGAAAAAGCCTTTCAACTTTCTACAGCCCATCAGGCGGCAGTTTTTCGGGCTGCACCACGGGCAAAGCCCAGCGTCAGGCAAAGCCAAGCCAATAGCCAGGCCCCACCACCCCAGGGCACCAACGCCCTGAGGGCGTCAAAACCCAGCACATGGCGTGCATACAGGTTGAAACTGAACAGCAGCAAACCTGTCAGCATCAGCCAACCTGCTGCCAGCAGCCAGCGCGAGGCGCCCAAACAGACGCAGGACAAACCCACGATCAGCAAGCCCAGTGAATGAAACTGCTGCTGGGTCAAGGCGGTTTGAACCATGACCGGTACACCCGCGGCAAAGACGGGAAGGTGGGCGAATGCGGCGCTGAAAGCCACGCTGCTGAAGGCACTGAGGGTGCCCAGACTCAAGAAAATTCGGGGAGATACGGTCGAAGAAAGCGCTGGGGTGTAAGTCATGACAGGTCAGTAACAGACAAAAAAAGACAACAAGTCACATTCAAGCACGGCATTGTGCTCGGGCCTTGACATTGATCAGCCATTTTCTAGGCGCAAGGGTGCACATTGAACCGCCACAACCCGCCAAGGACTGACCTATGAAAATGCTAATTGACCTGTTTTCAACCGACTATGGCCTGATGAGCTTGGCCGTGATCGTGAGCACGCTCTTGATGGCGGCCTTCTTCTTGCACATGTTTTTACACAAGATGAACAACAACGAATGAAGGCATCACGTCACAACAATGGCCTGCGGTACCCCCCCGCAAGGCCACTTGGCGATAACACCACCTGCCAAAGTTGGTTGTCTCTGGCCCGAAATGTACCTGCGCAGCACAGCAGGTAATAGCGCCACATGCGGTAAAAACGATCGCCATAACGCGGTTGCAAGCGAGGCCAGGCGGCTTCAAAGCGAGCATGCCAGGCCATCAGGGTCTTGTCGTAGTCCTCGCCGAAGTTGTGCCAGTCCTCCACAACAAAATCGTCCTCGCTGTAAAAAGCAATTTCCGAAATTGAGGGCAAGACCCCGTTCGGAAATATGTATTTTTCAATCCACGGGTCGATCCCCGCACCGGCCCGATTTTTTCCAATGGTGTGCAGCAAAAAGAGGCCCTCGTCCCGCAGACAGCGTCTGGCCATGTCAAAGAAGGTGTGGTAATTTTTGTGGCCCACATGCTCAAACATGCCCACCGAAGCAATGCGGTCAAAACGCTGCTCGCCTCGGGGATTGAACTGCCGGTAATCGGTCAGCTCAAAACGGACCGGCAAGCCCCGTACTTTTTCTGCGCCAAGCCGAGCTTGCTCTTTGGAAATGGTCAAGCCCACACACTCAACGCCGTAATGCTGGGCGGCAAACAGCATCAAACTGCCCCAGCCGCAACCAATATCTAGCAGTTGCATGCCCGGCTGCAATTGCAGTTTTTGGCAAATCAGTTCCAGCTTGGCCTCTTGCGCCTGTGCCAATGTTGGCGCTGCAGGCCAATAAGCGCAGCTGTAAGCCATCGACGGGTCCAGCATGGCTTCGTACAAATCGTTGCCCAGGTCGTAATGCATCTCACCGACCTGCCAGGCGCGGTGCTGAGATTGCAGATTGGTCAGCCGTGCCCTCAAAGAAGCCCAAAGCCAACCTGCACGGCCGACCTTTTCATCCAGCCGCGCCCGCAAGATGCGGGTGATGAATTCGTCCACCTGATCGCAGTCCCACCAGCCATCCATGTAGCTCTCGCCCAAGCCCAAGCTGCCCCGCGTCAGGATGCGGTCGAACGTGGCCGGATGGTGTACCCGCATATCCCAAGGCCGCCCACCCCCCACCCGGATACCCGCCGTGGCCAGCAACTCTGACGCACGGCGCCAGTTGTCATCGGTGTGAACCAAGCTCTTTGTATCCCACACGATGTCTGAAGCCATGCCATTCTCCTAAGCTGAAGCCAACCGGCCAGAGTGCCCGGATTGAAGTCCATGCTAGGAGGCGGCCGAATATTTGGCTATCCAAGTTTCAAAGTAGTTCACTTACCTGAAAACCCTTAAGCAGGGCGTGGAATGCAAAGCCATCGAGGACAACGTATGTGCATAATTGAAATTGACGTAACGTCAACCCAATTCAGGAGAAAAGCATGGACATTCAAGGCAAGGTTTTCATCGTCACCGGCGGCGCATCCGGGCTGGGCGAAGGCACGGCGCGCATGTTGGTGGCCAACGGTGCCAAGGTGGTGATTGCCGACATGCAAGTCGAAAAAGGCGAAGCGGTGGCCAAAGCCCTGGGCGGTGCTTTCGTGAAGTGCGATGTCAGCAACGAATCGGATGGCCAGGCGGTGGTGGCCCAGGCATTGTCAATGGGCAAACTGATGGGGCTGATCAATTGCGCAGGCATTGCGCCGGCCGAAAAAACTGTCGGTAAAAACGGCGCGCACAACCTGGGCGTTTTCAGCAAGACCATCATGGTCAACCTGGTGGGTACCTTCAACATGATCCGACTGGCGTCGGAGGCAATGTGCAAAAACGAACCCGAAGCCACGGGCGAGCGCGGCGTGTTGATCAGCACCGCCAGTGTGGCGGCCTACGACGGCCAGATCGGACAGGCGGCTTATGCCGCCTCCAAGGGTGGCGTGGTCGGCATGACCCTGCCCATCGCCCGAGACCTGGCACGCAACGGCATCCGCAACATGACCATCGCGCCTGGCATCTTTGGAACCCCCATGCTGTTCGGTATGCCGCAAGAAGTGCAAGACGCGCTGGCCGCTGGCGTGCCCTTTCCCAGCCGCTTGGGAACGCCTGGGGACTATGCCAAACTGGCCAAGCACATCATCGAAAACGACATGCTCAACGGCGAAGTCATCCGCCTGGACGGTGCCATCCGTCTGGCACCGAAGTGAGCTCACGCCTTTTGCACCTGACATGGCCAATCCTGGAGAAAAAATGAAAAGCACGCTGACCCTGAGTTTCATTGCCCTGGCTTTGTTGAGCGCCTGCAGCACCCCGCCGCCTGCCAGCGTTTGGCGTTACAGCGTGCCCGAGCAGCCCGAGGCCGCCAGCGGCAACACCGACAAACCGGGTTGGGCCTACGCCAAACAAGCCGTGGCAGCGGCCAATCCATTGGCCACGGATGCAGGGCATCAAATTTTGCGGGCGAATGGCTCCGCGCTGGATGCTGCCATCGCGGTGCAACTGGTGCTGGGGCTGGTGGAGCCTCAGTCCAGCGGTATCGGCGGCGGGGCTTTTTTGCTCCACTTTGATGGCCGCAAAGTCACCGCACATGACGGTCGGGAAACCGCCCCGGCAGGCGCCAAAGGTGACATGTTTTTGGGGGAGAACGGCAAACCCTTGTCATTTGACGAGGCGGTCCTGAGCGGCCACGCCGTGGGCATACCCGGCGCGGTGCGCATGCTCGAAGAAGCACACCGGCAACACGGTGCACTGCCCTGGGCAACATTGTTCGAACCCGCCATCACACTGGCAGAGCAAGGATTCAAGATCAGTCCGCGCTTGCACACCTTGTTGCAAGCCGATCCACACCTGAGAAAAGACCCTCTGGCATTGCGCTTTTTCTACAACGCACAAGGCCAAGCATGGCCTGTTGGCCATGTGCTGCGCAACCCGGAATACGCCCATGTCCTGCGTGGCATTGCCGGCATGGGCAGTCGCGCCCTGCACGAAGGGCCTGTCGCCCAGGCCATCATGGCAAGAACAGCCCAGCCCCCCCGACCAGGCGCCTTGAATTTGCAAGACCTGGCCAGTTACCGCCCCCGTACACGCGAAGCCCTTTGTTTTGACCACACCACTGCTGCACGCGCCTTGCGGGTCTGCGGTTTTCCACCGCCGTCATCAGGCCAGATCGCCATTGGGCAGATCTTGGGCATCATGGCCAATACCCAGCCACAAGGCGCTGAACTGGCCAACGGCCTGCCCTCCCCCGACTGGTTACACCGCTACAGCGAGGCATCACGCCTGGCCTTTGCAGACCGGGCGCAATACCTGGCCGACCCGGACTTTGTGCGCGCACCCGCCAGCGATTGGCGCAGCTTGCTGGCACCCGACTACCTGCGCGAACGCAGCCAGCTGATTGGCGCCCAATCGATGAAGGTGGCCACCCCCGGCCAGCCCGGTGGTGCAAAAACAAGCTTTGCACCCATGCCGCCCCAAATCGAATACGGCACCAGCCACGTCAGCGTGGTCGATGCCCAAGGCCGTGCAGTGGCCATGACCACGACCATTGAAGCCGCCTTTGGCTCGCGCCGCATGGTGAGCACGGGCGCCTCGCGCCCTGGTGGCTTTTTGCTCAATAACGAGCTGACCGATTTCAGTTTTACAACTGCCGATGCACAGAACCGCCCCATTGCCAACCGGGTCGAGCCAGGAAAACGCCCACGCTCGTCCATGTCGCCCACCCTGGTCTTTGACAAGACCACTGGTCAGTTGCTGATGAGCGGTGGCAGCCCAGGGGGCGCACTCATCATTCACTACACGGCCAAGCTGCTCACAGGCACGATGCATTGGGGGCTTAACGCCCAGCAAGCGGTGAACCTGCCCAACTTTGGCTCTCTCAATGGCCCGACGCTTTTGGAAGCCAAGCGCTTTCCGGCCAGCACCCTGGACGCATTGAAGGCCCGTGGCCACGACGTGCGCGAAATGGAAATGACCAGCGGCCTGCAGGCGATTGAGCGCACACCCAAAGGCTGGTTTGGCGGAGCGGACCCCAGGCGTGAAGGTGTGGTGTTGGGCGACTGAGGGGCCGCTCAGGGGCAGCTGCAGCCCCTTTGTACACAGTCGCCACAGCGACGCTGCACCCGGTCTTGCGCAGGTAATCCCTCTTGCCTCGGGCCGCGTCTTCCTTTTGAATGGGACACCATTCCAAGGAGACATGTGTGAAACCTTCAGGCACCAACCGCCGCACTTTTGTTCAGGCCTCAGCCGCTGCAGCGCTCACCAGCGCATTACCAGCTTGGGCGCAGAGCCAAAACTTTCCAGCCAAGCCCATCAAACTGATTTGCCCCTGGCCAGCGGGTGGCTCCAGCGACGCCGTGATGCGCGCCCTCGCTGAAAGCGCCAGCAAGGCACTGGGTGGGCAAGTGATCATCGAAAACAAACCCGGGGCCAGCGGCATGCTCGGCCCGAACGAACTGGTTCGCGCCCAGCCCGATGGCTACACCCTGTCCCAAGTCACGATCGGCGTGGCACGCCTGCCGCACATGCAAAAGATGCAGTTCGATCCGCTGAAGGACTTCACCTACATCGCCTGCCTGACGGGTTACACCTTTGGCATCGTGGTGCGCGCCGATTCCCCCATCAAATCCGTGAAGGATCTGGTCGACTTTGCCAAGGCCAATCCGGGCAAATTCACCTACGGATCGACCGGCAATGGCACCACCCCCCACCTGGCATTTGCCGAATTTGCCAACAAAGCCAAGATCGATCTGACACATGTGCCCTTCAAAGGCAGCGCCGACGGCCTTCAGGCACTGCTGGGCGGTCACGTCATGTCGCACAGTGACGCCACGGGCTGGGGTCCGCAGGTAGAAGCGGGCACTTTGCGCTTGTTGGCCACCTATGGCAGCAAGCGCACCAAGCGTTGGCCCAACATCCCCACCCTGAATGAGTTGGGCTATGACACCGTGTCTGACTCCCCCTTTGGCATTGGCGGCCCCAAAGGCATGGACCCGGCCTTGGTCAAAAAGCTGCACGACGCGTTCAAGAAAACATTGGAGGACCCAGCCGTGCTTGCCAGCTTTGACAAATACGACCAGTCGGTGATTTACATGGGCACAGAGGAATACACCAAGTTCATTCGGGACACCTTTCAGTCAGAAAAGGCGGTCATAGAACGGCTGGGCCTTTCTATGAAGACCTGAAAGCCGCCCCCGTTCACGGCCTGTGCCTGAAGGCTCGGCCTGCCAAGGTGTCCATGCGCATTTCCAACAACAACGGCAGCCGAGGCTGCCATTGTTGTTTGGCAAAAAAGCCTGCAGGCCAGGCCTGCGCCAGATCAGTAAGCCTGACCCAGTTGGCCCAGAATGGCAGGGTTCTCAAGCGTGGAGATGTCCTGTGTGATCTCTTCACCTTTGGCCAGTGAACGCAACAGTCGGCGCATGATTTTCCCAGAACGGGTCTTGGGCAAGTTGTCACCAAAGCGGATGTCTTTGGGCTTGGCGATCGGCCCGATTTCCTTGGCGATGTGGTCACGCAACTGCTTGGCAATCGCCTTGCCTTCTTCGCTGTTGGGCAACGAACGCTTCAACACCACAAAGGCGCAGATGGCCTCACCCGTGGTGTCGTCAGGTCGGCCCACCACGGCGGCTTCAGCCACCAACTCGGTACAAGAGACCAGGGCAGATTCGATTTCCATCGTGCCCATGCGGTGGCCCGACACGTTCAGCACATCGTCAATCCGACCGGTGATGGTGAAGTAACCGGTTTTCTCGTCGCGGATCGCGCCATCGCCCGCCAAGTAATACTTGCCCTTGAAGTCGTCGGGGTAGTAGCTCTTCTTGAAGCGCTCAGGGTCGCCCCAGATGTTGCGGATCATGGCAGGCCATGGGCGTTTGACGACCAGAATGCCGCCTTGGCCATTGGGCATGTCCTTGCCGGTTTCATCGACGATGGCGGCCTCGATGCCGGGAAATGGCAAGGTACAGGAACCGGGCACCATGGGGGTTGCGCCTGGCAAGGGGGTGATCATGTGACCACCGGTTTCGGTCTGCCAGAAAGTGTCCACAATCGGGCAGCGCCCGCCGCCCACATGCTGGTGGTACCACTCCCATGCTGCGGGGTTGATCGGCTCGCCGACCGAGCCCAGCAGGCGCAGGCTGGTCAGGTTGTAACTCTTGGGGTGCACAGCGTCGTTGGCTTCAGCGGCCTTGATGAGGGAACGGATGGCGGTTGGCGCGGTGTAGAAAATCGAGACTTTGTGGTCCTGGATCATCTTCCAGAAGCGGCCTGCATCGGGGAAAGTGGGCACACCCTCAAACACGATTTCGGTTCCCCCCAAGGCCAATGGACCGTAGGTGATGTAGGTGTGGCCTGTGACCCAGCCGATGTCAGCGGTGCACCAGAACACGTCATCAGCCTTCAGGTCGAAGGTCCATTGGGTGGTCAATGCGGCGTGCAGCAGGTAGCCGCCGGTGCTGTGTTGCACGCCTTTTGGCTTGCCGGTGGAGCCCGATGTGTAGAGCAAGAACAAGGGGTGTTCAGCGCCCACCCATTCTGGCTCGCAGGTGGTGGATTGCTGATCGGCCAGATCGGCCAGCCACAAATCACGGCCAGCCGCCATGGCGACCTCAGAACCCGAGCGCTTCACGACCAGCACATTTTTGATGGCGCCGCAACCGCCCAGGGCCAAGGCATCATCCACAATGGATTTGAGAGGCAACTGCTTGCCACCGCGCACCTGGTGGTCGGCCGTGATCACAGCCACAGCGCCCGTGTCTTCGATGCGGTCGCGCAGCGACTGCGCCGAAAAGCCGCCGAACACCACCGAGTGGGTCGCGCCGATGCGGGCGCAGGCTTGCATGGCGGCCACGCCGTCAATGGACATGGAGATGTAGATGACCACGCGGTCACCTTTGCGAATGCCCAGGCTTTTCAGTGCGTTGGCGTACTGGCAGGTCTTGGCCAGCAACTGGCTGTAAGTGACCTGGGTGACTTCGCCACCGTCGGCTTCAAAAATGATGGCGGTCTTGTCGCCAAGGCCTTTTTCGACATTGCGGTCCAGGCAGTTGTAAGAAGCGTTCAAGGTGCCGTCTTCGAACCACTTAAAAAAGGGCGCGTTGGATTCGTCGAGCACCTTGGTAAAAGGGGTCTTCCAGCTGATCAGCTCTCTGGCCAGACGGGCCCAATAACCTTCGTAATCGGTTTCGGCTTCTTTGCACAGCGCCTCATAGGCGGGCATGCCCGAGATGTAGGCATTTTTCACGAAATCGGCGCTGGGTTGGTAAATGGTGGAACTCATCAGATTTGTCTCCTCAATGACATAGTCGTTTTTTAACTGATGCAAATGTCTGCTTTCGCTCTTACAAAGCACTGACTGACATCAGGCTTGCATTCAACAGATATTAAATCGTACTTCTACCGCCTAAAATCAGTGTTCGCCCCAAGGCACCGCCTTAATGCAACCTTCAGGAAAACCATGTCCAACAAGCAGCCCGCCCCTCAAAGCAAATTGAGCCCCTTGAGCAGCTTTATTTTTGCCAGCCGATGGCTGCAATTGCCTTTGTATTTGGGACTGATCGCCGCACAAGCGGTCTATGTGTTCCATTTTTGGGTTGAATTGGTCCACCTGCTCGAAGCGGCATTTGGCAGCCAAACCGCACTGCAGGCCCTGGTCAGCAGCATCGGCTACAAAGCCGATGCGCCGCTCACTGCCCTGAATGAAACGGTGATCATGCTGGTCGTGCTGGCCCTGATTGACGTGGTCATGATTTCGAACTTGCTGATCATGGTCATCGTGGGTGGTTACGAAACCTTTGTCTCGCGCCTGAACCTCGAAGGCCATCCGGACCAGCCCGAGTGGCTAAGTCACGTCAACGCCTCTGTGCTCAAAGTGAAACTGGGCACGGCCATCATCGGCATCAGCTCGATCCACCTGCTCAAAACCTTCATCAACGCGGCCAACTACGACGAAAAAGTGCTGATGTGGCAAACCATCATTCACATGGCTTTCTTGCTCAGCGCGATCGCCATTGCCTACGCAGACCGCCTGATGTCGCACCACGAAAAGGCGCACTGAGCGCCCGATGACGACCTTTTTTTGATTTTCTCGAGATCAAACCCCCATGACCACCCTGATCAAACAAGCCGACCTGATTGAATCCGTCGCCGCCGCGCTTCAATTCATCAGTTACTACCACCCGGCTGACTTCATCTCGCACCTGGCCAGCGCTTACGAGCGCGAGCAAAGCCCCGCCGCCAAGGACGCCATTGCGCAAATCCTGACCAACAGCAAGATGAGCGCCATTGGGCACCGCCCGATTTGCCAGGACACCGGCATCGTCAACGTGTTCCTCGAAGTCGGCATGGACGTGAAGTTCGACGGCTTTACCGGCAGCCTAGAAGACGCTGTCAACGAAGGCGTGCGCCAAGGCTACAACTTTGCCGACAACACGCTGCGTGCGTCTGTCGTGTCGGACCCGCACTTCAACCGCAAAAACACCAAGGACAACACGCCCGCCGTGATCTTCACCAAGATCGTGCCCGGCCACCATGTGCACGTCACCGTTGCAGCCAAGGGCGGCGGCAGCGAGAACAAGTCCAAGCTGATCATGCTCAACCCCGGCGACAGCATCGTCGACTGGGTGCTCAAAACAGTGCCCACCATGGGCGCAGGCTGGTGCCCACCGGGCATGCTGGGCATCGGCATTGGCGGCACAGCCGAAAAAGCCGTGCTCTTGGCCAAGGAAAGCCTGATGGACGACCTGGACATGTACCAGCTGCTCGAAAAATCCAGCAAGGGCGAGAAGCTCGACCAAGTCGAAGACATGCGTTTGGAGCTGTACCACAAGGTCAACGCCTTGGGCATTGGCGCGCAAGGCCTGGGCGGCCTGACCACGGTGCTCGACGTCAAGATCAAGATGTACCCCACGCACGCGGCCAGCAAGCCCGTGGCCATGATCCCCAACTGCGCGGCTACCCGCCACGCGCATTTTGTGCTCGATGGCTCCGGCCCGACCTATCTGGAAGCCCCATCGCTGGATCTTTGGCCCAACGTGAACTGGGCACCCGACACCGAAAAAAGCAAGCGCGTCGACCTGAACGCCCTGACACCCGGTGAAGTGGCCAGCTGGAAGCCAGGCCAGACCTTGTTGCTCAACGGCAAGATGCTGACAGGCCGTGACGCTGCGCACAAACGCATTCAGGACATGCTGGCCAAGGGCGAGCCTCTGCCGGTGGACTTCAGTAACCGTGTCATCTATTACGTGGGTCCAGTCGACCCGGTCGGCGACGAGGCTGTAGGCCCCGCAGGCCCCACCACGGCGACCCGGATGGACGGTTTCACCGAAATGATGCTGGCCCAAACTGGCCTGATCGCCATGATCGGCAAGGCCGAGCGCGGCCCAGTTGCCATCGAAGCCATCAAAAAATACAAATCGGCGTATCTGATGGCCGTGGGCGGCGCGGCTTATCTGGTGTCCAAAGCCATCAAGCACGCCAAGGTCGTGGGCTTTGCCGACATGGGCATGGAAGCCATCTACGAATTCGATGTGGTGGACATGCCGGTGACGGTGGCCGTGGACTCGGGGGGGACCAGCGCGCACATCACGGGCCCAGCCGAATGGCAAAAGCGCATCGCCACAGGCGAGTTCAAAGGCATCGGCGTGACAGCTGCCTGAAAAGGGTCGGTGGTGGACATTGTCCCCGCCGGCACCCGACGCATGATCGAATCCCCCATCGGCGTTTTTGACAGCGGCATCGGCGGCCTGAGTGTCTTGCAGTCGCTGCAATTGGCGCTGCCCGCTGAACACTTTGTCTATTGGGCCGACAGCGGGCACGCACCTTATGGTGAGAAATCCGATTTGTTTGTGCGCCAGCGAAGCCTGGCCATCGCCGACCACCTGATACGCCATCACCACATCAAGGCTTTGGTGGTGGCCTGCAACACGGCCACAGCAGCCGCCATCCATGCGCTACGGCAGCAGCATCCCCACCTCATCATTGTTGGGGTCGAGCCCGCCCTGAAACCTGCCTTGAAAATAAGCCAGACCGGGCACATCGGTGTGATCGGGACTCGCGGCACGCTGGGCAGTGAGAAATTCCACCACTTGCTGAGCAGCCTGCAAAGTCATGCCCGCTTCACAGTGCAAGCCTGCAAGGGGCTGGCGCTGGCGATTGAGCAATCGACCGATACGGCAGCTGGAAACCAGGCTTCACAACGCATCACCCAACTGCTGGAAAGTTACACCGGCGAAATGGGTCAATTCGGGCAAGGCCCTGGGCAGATCGACACCTTGGTGCTGGGTTGCACGCACTATGTATTTGCCCAGAACGAGTTGCAGCATGTGCTTGGCCCCAAAATTCATCTGGTGTCGACCGGAGAGCCCGTGGCACGCCAAACCCGACGATTGCTCGAAGCCGCATCGCTGTTGCGCGAGGGGCCCGGGCCCCGAGCGCTCACGGCACGCATCAGCTTGTTGAGCAATGGTGATTTGATCGGCCTGCAGGCGGCAGCCACCCGTTGGCTGGGCCTGCCGCACTCAAATTGCCATCGGGCTGACCCCCATGTTTGATCAGGCCTGGCCGCGCTCTTGAACTGGCCCCTGTGCCATGCGGCGCCCGCGCTCCACATTGACCGGCATGAGCAACACCAGGCCCAGGACAAACAGCAGCGATGTCGAGCCAATGGCGATTCGCTGATTGCCGCCACTGAGCCAGGTGATCAGACCGTAACTCAATGGCCCCAGGATGCTGGCCAGCCGAATGGCAAAAGTCCAAAGGCCGAAGAACTCGCCCAGGCGTGCGGACGGGATCATCAGGCCAGCCATGGCACGCCCTGACGACTGGCTGGAGCCCATGCAGACCCCGGCAATTGCAGCGGCCCACCAGAACACCTCTTTGGTGCTCGACAAAGCAGCGATCACGCAGGTCAGGATCCAGCCCAGCAAGGTCAAGGACAACGCCAGCTTGTGGCCGATCTTGTCTTGCGCGTAGCCAAAAACAAACGCGCCCACAAAAGCGGCCAAGTTCAAGACAAAGATCAAGACCATGGTTTCTTGTGGTTGAAAGCCGATGACCTGCTCAGCGTAAATCGCCGCCAATGAAATCGCCACAGCCACCCCGCCCTGGTAAGCCACGGCGCAAGCCATCAAGCGGGTGAAGTCTTGGTAGGAACGGGCATCACGGAATGTTTTTTTTAGGCCGCGCAAACTTTGCAGCATGCCAAGCACAGGCGCGTTGGGCTGAGGCACGGCGTGCTCTCGCATCAGGGCAAAAGTCACACACGCCGCAGCGCCATAAACAAGGGCGGTGATCACCATGGTCACTGGCACAAATTGGCTGCCTGTTTCACCGCGGGCTTGAGCCGCCAGCACATAAGCCAGGCAAGCACCCAGGGTCAGCATGCCGCCGATGTAGCCCATGGCCCAACCCCAACCGCTCACGCGTCCCATGGCTTGGGGTTTGGCCAGTTCGGGTAAAAACGAAGCGGTTAAGGACTCGCCGTAAGAAAAAAATGTGTTGGAAACCACCAAAAGCAGTAATCCAAGCGCCACCTGCCCCGGCCCGACCCATGCCAAAGCCGCCGTGCTCAACACACAGGCCAAGGTGACAAACACCAACAATCTTTTTTTACCGGCCGTACGATCGGCCCAGGCTCCCAAACCTGGCATGGTGAGCATGACAATCGCGTAAGAAACGCTCAACCCCGCTGTCCAGGCCAATGTGGCCCAAGCAGCACCATCGGCCACCCCACCGACAAAATAGGCCGCAAAGACCGCCGTGATGACCACCGTGGTGTAGCCTGAATTGGCAAAGTCGTACATGGCCCAGCCAAAAACCTCACGCCAACGCACACCGGGGTTAAGGGCCTCTCGCGAAAACATGGCGGACATAAGGAGGGGTTTTAATGAAGATGGCGTGGTCGGCGACCGCCGCCGCCATGGCCGCTGCTGTTGCCACCCGAACCCCGTGGTGGCTTGCCCAACTCGAGCGAGCTGACCAAGTTGTCAAAACGCTGACTGAACAATTTGTCGATCTCTGCCACAACGCCAGACAACTCGGAGCCATCAAAATGGCGCTCCATCATGTTCACCACATCGTGGATCAGCAAGTCACGCTGGGCTTGCATGATCGCGCCAGGATTGGGACCCACAAACAGCATGACAAAATCATCTCGTGATTCAGCGCCGCTGGCTTCATCTTCATCGTCAAATTCAGTGTCGTAAAAAGTGACTTCGATTTGAGCGCCTGCAACCGACAACTCGTTGAGGTTCATGCACAGCTCGTCCATGACCACACGAAAATCATCGTCACCTCGCACTGTCCAGCACATTTGAAGTCGATGCAAACTGGTGTCAAAACGGATGCCTGGCTCTTCCTCATACAGGCTGGTCGAACCCTCACTCAGCGAGCGAGCGCCAGCGTAATGCCATAGCGGCTTGAGTGCCTCTTGAATGGCCTTGATGTCGGTGCCTGGCTTGATCGGCACATCACCATGCACATGAATTTCAAGCGTTGCATTGTCGTTTTTCATGATGCTGTTTGAGTAACGATGGTGCCCCGAGCCGGAATCGAACCGGCACGCCCCTTTTCAGGAAGCAACGGATTTTAAGTCCGGTGTGTCTACCGATTTCACCACCGGGGCAGAAACTCTATTGTGCCTTGATAAAACCGATTTCTCAGTTCAATCCATCTGCAAGTTCTGCATGGCCAACACAAAAAACGCAACCACACTCAAGTAGCCGACCGACCAAAAAATCGTGCGGAACAGCGCCTTGTCGGCGAGGTAACACGCCACATAGGCAACCCGTGTCGCCACAAACAAAGCAGCCAAAAGGTCCACCATGAAAGGATCGACGCCCGTCAGCAGCGCCAACAGCACACCCACAGCAAAGAAAGGAAAAGCCTCAAAGCAGTTGGCCTGGGCCGCATTGGCCCTTGCTCTGTAGCCATCTTGTTGCGCCAACCAAGCGCGGGGGTCGTGGTTGTCATAGCCTTTGGCACCCGCCTTGGCAATGCCGGCACAAACCATGGGCATCAAACCCGCGACCAACACAGATGCGTAAGAAATCACCATCACAGACTCCTTTGACTATTGAAGCAACCGACTCGAGCCATGTCATTTTTTGACAGCCCCAACAAAAAAGCCACTGAATTTCAGTGGCTTGTGCTTAAAAGGCCCGGCGCAAGCCAGACCCCACCGCAATCAACCGCCTTTTTTGGAGCGCTTGCCTGGGTTTTTCTTGCTGCGGGTAGACACGCCCCGCTCCAGGCTGACACGCTGACCACGGCCAGCCGTGCGCAGGTTCACGCCGGGCAATGCGGGCAGTGGCTGAGTGAATTTACGATCTGCTTCGGTGACGATTTTGTTGCCCATCTACGGCTCCAGATAAATAATGCAAACAGTATTAAGCCACAAGATCAGGCCATTTTGAGCAGAAGCCCTGCCAAGTTGGCCTGAATGCACCCAGTAAGGCGACATTTCAACTGGCGATAAACTGGCCCCATGGACTTCACCACCCTGCTGATCGTGGCCTATTTCGGCTTGCTGGCGATAAACCTTCGCAAACGCTGGGGCATCCTCGATGGCCCCTGGCTGTTTTTCTTTCGGGCGTTTTTTCCAAATTGGAAGTTTTACCACGGGATCAGCCAAGCGCCCCGTCTGTATGTTCGGGGGCAAACCGCCTCCGGGAACTGGACCAACTGGCGCCTGTTTTACCCCAGACTGCCCAGACGGGGATGGCACCTGGTTCACAACCCTGCGGTCAATTTGGCGCTGACACATCAAAACCTGGTCGATCACCTGGCCAACGACATCAACGACTTGCCCGATGGCGCCGACATCCGAGAACGGGTGACCTACCAACTGGTCAGCCGACTGGCCCAACAAGCCATTGCGGGGGCCTGCTGGGGAAATGAACCCATGATCGCGCAAGAACCCGTCCACCCAATTTTGGCTTTTCAATTTGAAGTGAGGATGGAACTGCCCGAAGGGCAACGCAGCGAACTCATGCTGCAGTCTCCAGCGATAAACACATGGAATTGACACTGGCCGTTCGGATGTTTGAAGTGCTGCTGGGCTGGAGCCTGTGTTTGCAGACGCTGGAATATTTGCGCGTGCCCTCTTTAGACCGGATCACCCTCTGGCCCATTCTTCGGCAAGAAATTCCCGCCCAGCCTGCATGGATCCAGGCCTCACTTGACAAGATTTTCAAGCCTGAGGCCCACACCGCCATGCTGGCCCTGCGGCTGGTATTGGCCATTGCATTGATGCTGGGCCACCTCGGCTTGATCGGAGCCATGCTGCTCTTTCTGACAGCGCTGCTGCTGCTTTTGCGCTGGCGGGGGGCATTCAATGGCGGCAGCGACTTCATGACTTTGGTCGCCATAACGGGCTTGCTGCTGGCGCACCTTGCAGGGTCCCTGGTGGATGCACCCTGGGGTTGGCGTGCAGGATTTTGGTACATCACGCTGCAAACAGTGAGTTCTTATTTTGTCTCTGGCTGGGTCAAATTGTTGCGACCGGAATGGCGTTCGGGCAAAGCATTGACGCTTTTTCTGGACAGCGGTGTTTATGGCCCTTTACCGAACAACAGTTATTTGCGACACCCGAAAATTGCGTTGCTGTGCTCTTGGTCATTTACCCTGTGGGAAGGGTGCTTTCCATTGGCTTTGCTCGATGTTCGACTGGCGCTGATCTGGTGTGGCGTGGCCGCCCTGTTCCATTTTTTGGTGTTCTGGTTTTTTGGACTCAATCGGTTTTTTTGGGCATGGGTCTGCACTTTCCCTGCGGTCATCTACTGCGCTGGCAACACTTGGTGATGCATGATTTTGAGCACTGCGACTGGTTGCTAATTTGATGCCAGAACCGAGCCTTGAACCCAGATAAAACGTCACAGTCAAATAAGGCCCACACAAGGCTGGGCAAACTGAACTCCCTTTTGACCACGAAAAAAAACACCCAATACTTTCGTACAGGGTGTTTTTACTTGATTACTGGTGGGACCAGCGGGGGTCGAACCCACGACAAACGGATTAAAAGAGTAA
>NZ_JBIKHV010000187.1:0-2695 GCF_044361985.1 Limnohabitans sp.
AGCCCTGAACATTGCCCAACCCGCACTGAGCCGCCAAGTGCGCCTGCTGGAGGTGGAACTGCGACAAAACCTGCTGGTGCGCAATGGCCGGGGCGCCACCCCCACGCAGGCAGGACAACTGCTGATGGAGCACGGGCGGGGCATCTTGCACCAGGTCGAGCGTGCCCGGGAAGAACTGGGCCGGGTGCGCAGCGGCCTGTCGGGCCGGGTCGCTTTGGGTCTGCCGCCCAGCGTGGCACGCGTGCTCACCGTGCCCATCACACGGGCTTTCCGCTTGAAAATGCCCGAGGCCCAGTTGTCGATCAGCGAGGGCCTGTCAAGCGCCATGCAGGAAAACCTGCAAAACGGTCGCCTGGACATTGCCGTGCTTTACAACCCCAGCCCAACCCCCGGTATCGAGCACACCCCGCTGCTGCGCGAAGAATTGCTGCTGGTGCAACCGCGACCGCCCGGCCTGCAAGAAGACCCACCGCCACCGCCTGTTCGCCTGCACGATGTGGCCGCCCTGCCCCTGATCATTCCGACCCGCCCGAATGCGATCCGCATGCATGTTGAATCCGAAATGGCGGCGATTGGTTGCCGCCCGCAGATTGCCCTGGAAATCGATGGTGTGGGTGCCATCCTTGATCTGGTGGCAGACGGTGCAGGCTACGCCATCCTGTCGCGCAATGCGGTCATGCGCTCGGTGCGGCCCTCGGCATTTTCAGTGCGTCAGGTGTGCGCGCCGGCGCTGACCATTCAGCTGACCACGGCCATCAGCTCCTTGCGCCCGACCACCCTGACCCAACAAGCGACCTTGGCGCTCATCACCGAACTGGCCGGGCCATGGCTCACGCCAAAGTGATGCACAGGCAAGCCTGCGCGATGGCCATTGGGACTCAGGGCTCAGGGCTCAGGACTTGAGCACCCACAACACAGCGCTGAGCGTAAAGAAAGACAACACCGTGGTCACCAGCAAAGCCGCAGCGCTGACGGCACCGTGCCCGTGGCGTTGGCTCAGGATGGTGTAGATGCCCAGCATGGGCATGGCCCCGGTGAGCAAGGCGGCTGCGCGCAAAGCCGGGTCATCGATCGGCACCCACCAGACCAGCACCGCCCAAATGGCCAAAGGGTGAATCAGCAATTTACCCACCGCGATTTGGGTCACCGGCATTTTCAGACCATCGACCTTCAGGCCCACCAAAGCCCCCCCGATCACAAAAAGCGACAAGGCTGCGCTGGATTGTGCAAACAGGTTGATGGTGCTGCCGATGGCGGCGGGCATGTGCAGGCCTGACCACGAAAACAGGAACCCGCCCAGAATGCCCCAGATCATGGGGTTTCTGGCCAGGTTCTTGAACGTTTGCCCCAGCACCCGCTGCCACCGACTGGACTGCCCGCCTTGTGAATCGGCGATGGCCATCAGCAGGGGGAGCAACAAAAAATTCTCGATCACCATGTTGAGGGCCAGCGCTACGCCCGCCACCGGTCCCAAAGACAACAAGATGATCGGGTAGCCAACAAAACCGCTGTTGGGGCAACACATGCCCATGGCCATGGTGCTGCTGTAACTCAGGCTGTAGCCCTTGATCTTGCGCGCCCACCACAAGCCCAAGAGCATCACCAGCAAGGAGCCCAATGCGTAGGCCCCTAAATATTGCCCATTGAGAATTTCGCCCACACTGCGCTGCGACAACGCATTGAACAACAAGGCCGGCAATGCCAAATGGATGGTGAACTTGCCAAACAACTGCATGTCAGCCTTGGCAAAAACCCCGTACCGGGTGCACAGAAAGCCCAGCGCAATGGCCAGATAAATCGGCCCGGTGATGCCCAGGATGTCCAAAGTAGCGTTCATCGATTGTTCAGCATGACTTTCAAAACCAGCCCGATGGTCTGCACCTTACAAATCCAGCACCAACCTGGCCGTCTGGCTGCGTGAGCAGCACACCATGATGCAATCACCTTTGGCCTGCTCTTCGGGCGTGAGGTACATGTCCCAGTGGTCGGGTTGGCCTGCCAGCACCGGAGTCAGGCAGGTGCCGCAGATGCCTTGGGAGCATGAAAAAGGCACATCGAGCCCGGCATCTTGCAGGGCGGCCAGAATCGATTGGTCTTTGCTGACTGTCAGGATCTGGCCACTTTTTTGCAATTGGACTTCAAAGCCGCCGTCGGCGGCCAGGGGGATTTGGGTCGGGTCTGTCGTGTTCATGCCGTGATTCCGGTGGTTTTTTCTTGGGCCAGCAAGCGGTCGATGATGCGTCGCGATTGCACGCCACCCGCATCGATGTTGAGCATCAGCAGTTTGCGCTCCGGCCAGGCGCTGATGTTCTTTTGTTGCAATTGCAGCATCGCCATGTCTTCGTTGAAGATGCCGCCTTGGCCTTGGCGAATCTTGTCGGTCAATGCGGCGTCTTCCGGCTTGAACTGGCGGGCCATGCCCCAGTGGTACCAGTGCGAGGTTTCCGTTTCGGGCGTGATGAAATCCACCACCACGCTGTAGGCCTTGTGCTCGGGTGCGGCGTCAAAACCGCCTTGGCCCGTGAGCGCGACGCCCACATCGATCATGATGTGGCTGGGCGGTGTGAACCGGCAGATTTGCCAGCGGTCGACGGTGGCTTGGGGGTCGAGGCCATTGGCGCTCATGGCCATTTGCCAGAATGGCGGCGCCTTGATGCCCGCCATGTGGCGCTGGAGGATGACTTGGTCGCCCTCC
>NZ_JBIKHV010000020.1:0-31986 GCF_044361985.1 Limnohabitans sp.
GGTCAAGCCCAATTTGTCGACACCTCTGAACCACGCGCCCTCGACATCAGCGAGTTGCCCGGCATCGTGGCGGACTACCGCAAGGCAGCAGCCAACGCCATGGCCGCAGGCTTTGACGGCGTGGAGGTGCACGCTGCCAATGGCTACCTGATTGACCAGTTCCTTCGCTCTGGCAGCAACCTGCGTACCGATGCCTATGGCGGTTCGGTAGAAAACCGTGCACGATTTTTAAACGATGTCATGACGGCCGTGGTGGCTGAGATCGGCGGAGACCGAACGGGCATCCGGCTGTCCCCCGTGACGCCTGCCAATGACGCCAGCGATGACCAGCCCCAGCCTTTGTTTGAGCATGTTGCGGGTTTGCTGGGGCCCTTGCGCCTGGCTTATGTCCATGTGATCGAGGGCTCGACTGGGGGGCCTCGCGACCACCAGCAAGGCCACGTCGCATTTGACTACCCGGCATTTCGACAAGCCTATGTCTTGGCCGGTGGCCAGGGCGCCTGGATGCTCAACAATGGCTACGATTTGACGCTGGCACAAACGGCGCTTGACCAAGGCGCCGACCTGGTCGCCTTTGGTCGTCCTTTCATTGCCAACCCCGATTTGGGCTTGCGCTTGCGCAAAGGCGGCCCCTTCAACACCCCCGACCGCAAGACTTTTTACGGGGGTGGCGACGCGGGCTATACAGACTATCCCGAACTTTCATAAAAGGAAGACCATGAAAAAAAGCCGTCTTTCCTGCGCGGTATTTTTGCTAGTGGGGCTGTGCACTGTTTTCAGTGTTCAGGCAGGTCGCCCATTGACCGTGGACGATGCCAATGTGAACGACGTTGGCGAAGGGCATATCGAGGGCTGGTGGACACGCTCACCCGACGGTTCGCGCAGCTGGACCGTCGCACCGGCCTATGCCCCTGTCGAGAATATGGAGCTGGGGGCAGGCCTCTCGCGTCAGCAAAGAACTGGCCTTGAAACCTGGAATGTGCAGGCCAAATTCCGCATCACCGAATCGCTTAAAAATGGCTGCAACGTCGGCGCCGTGGTGGGCGCAATGCGCAGCACAGGGGAAGCCTCCCAAGGGTATGTGAATGCGCTGTTTACCTGCAACCACGAAGCGCTGGGCAGTCTGCACACCAATCTGGGTGCACTGAATTTTTCAAGTACCCAGCGCATCGGTACATGGGGGCTTGCCTGGGAGCGTCCTTATGGCGAAGTCACCGCCCATGTCGAGGTTTACGGACAGCAACAAGACAAACCCAGTTGGGCCACTGGGCTGCGCATGAACATCCTCCCAAAATGGCAACTGGATGCCAGCATTGGCCGTCAATCCAAACAAAATCTGGTGACTCTTGGTACCAAGTGGCAATTTTGAAAGACTGCCGCCTGACTCAGCCCAAGCCAATGGGTGAAGGCGCCCGCGTCACGATCAGGCTGAACAGTTTTTCATACGTCTCTGTAGGGGGATAGTGTCCCGTCAGAGGGTCCGCATTTTCGGCAAACGCGACATCCAAAACACGCCAATCGTCCACCGAAAAACAACGCTCTGCCTCGGGCAAGATCGCCGTTTCTTCCAGGTTCATGTGGGCCAGGTAAGCACTCACATACTGGTCGAAGGCCTCTTCAAATGTTTGGCGCCGGTTTTCACCGAGCAACTCCCAGGCCAACAGCAAGTGCTGCATGTCGCGAACCGCCTTTTCGCTGCTCATGTGGTCACGTTCCAATTTATCGATCACGCCCATGACGTGGGGTGCGCATTTCACGACTCTGGGAAACAACAAATTAGATTCTTTGGGATGGTGCAGGCGCTCTGGAAATTCATCAATGTAAAACAGCATGGCGCGCAGCACGTCATAAAATTTATACCTGTCATTTGACGGCCCCCGCTTGATCATCATGCGCATGGACTGCAACATGGCGGCCAAAGAAGCGTGCTCGTTGCGAATGATTTGAAGGGCACGGTGAGAGGTCATAAAAACTCCATTTCTGACCCGGACAAGTGTGTTGATTTGTGATCAACCACACCATGACGCAAGTCAAGAATGGTTGATTTTTAAGCCCTCAAGGCTTCCATCGCTTGAGGAGCAGGGCATTGGCCATCACGCTGACCGAGCTGAGGGCCATCGCACCCCCCGCAAGCACCGGGTTGAGGTACCCCAGCGCCGCCAAGGGAATACCCGCCACGTTGTAAGCAAAAGCCCAAAACAGGTTCTGCCGGATCTTGGCCACCGTGCGGGCCGAAATATCGAGCGCCGCACCAACCAGTGCCACATCACCACGCATGAGTGTGATGCCCGCCGCGTGCATGGCCACATCGGTGCCATTGCCCATGGCCAGGCCCACATCGGCGGCAGCCAAAGCAGGCGCATCGTTCACCCCGTCCCCCACCATGGCGACCACTTGACCGCCAGCACGCAGCTTTTGCACATGCGCCGCCTTGTCACCAGGCAGAACATTGGCCAAGACCTCGCCCGCTTCGGGGCGCAAGCCCAAGCGGCGTGCCATGGCTTCTGCCGCCGCTTGGTTGTCACCTGAAATCATCACCAGTTTCAACCCTCGTTCACGCAAGGCCGTCAAGGCTTGCGCTGCACCGGGTTTGGGCTCGTCACCAAAGGCCATCAGCAACATGGCCTGTATGCCCGATGCCGTGCGCTCGGCGAGTGCCGACACGGTGGCGCCAGCCTTCGACAGTTCATACAAGTCGTCGGCCCAAACGCCACGCGACATGCCCTCCTCCTGCAACCAGCGCAAACTGCCCAACAAAAACTGTCGCCCTTCCAGCGTGGCCCGCACGCCACGGCCAGGCACGGCAGCCATGTCTTCAGGCAACAACAAGCTCAAATGTTGCGCTGTCGCCGCGTTCACCACCGCACGGGCCAGCGGGTGCTCACTGCCGCTTTGCACACTGGCGGCCCATGTCAAGGCCCTCAGCACGTCTTGTCCCGGCGCGGGCACATAGCGTGTCAATTGCGGCTGGCCCAGGGTGAGGGTGCCTGTTTTGTCAAATGCAACGGTCTGGACCTTGTGCGCTGTTTCAAGGGCCTGAGCGTCTTTGATTAAAATGCCATGTTTCGCGGCCACACCTGTGCCCGCCATGATGGCCACGGGCGTGGCCAAGCCCAGGGCACAGGGACAGGCAATCACCAATACAGCCACAGCGTGGATCAGTGCCGTTTCAAATGAAGCGCCCAACACCATCCAAACAATGACGGTCAGCAAGGCCACAAGCAAGACCACCGGCACAAAAACTTCAGCCACCTTGTCCACCAGACGCTGAATAGGCGCCTTGGCGGCCTGTGCGTCCTCAACAAGACGAATGATCCGGGACAGCACCGTTTCATGGCCCACAGCGGTCACACGCATGTGCACCCTGCCGTCGCCATTGATGGAGCCTCCTGTGAGTTGCATACCGGGTAATTTGGCAACGGGCAATGGCTCTCCCGTCAGCATCGATTCATCCACCTGGGTTGGCCCGTCCAGCAATTCACCGTCCAGAGGAAATCGTTCACCAGGTCGCACAAGAATACGGTCTCCCACCAGAATTTCAGCCACGGGCACATCGACTTCCCCGTCATCACTGAGCCAATGCGCCTTGTCGGGCCGCAGGGCGTGCAAAGCTCGAATGGCCTCGGTGGTTTGCCGTTTGGCACGGGCTTCCAGCCATTTGCCAAGCAGCACCAAGGTGATGACCACGGCCGAGCCTTCGAAATACAAATGGGGTGCATGGCCTTCATGCGCCGTCAGCCACAGCCACACCGACAGCAACCATCCAGATGTGGTGCCCAAGGCCACCAATAAATCCATGTTGCCCGTCAAGGCCTTGAGGGCGTGCCAGCCTGCTTTGTAAAAACGTGCGCCCAGGATGAATTGCACTGGCGTGGCCAGCGCAAACTGCAGCCAGGCAGGCAGCATCCAGTGCTGGCCCCACAGACCGCCCAGCATGGGCAGCACCAGCGGCGCGGACAGCACCAAACCGATCGCCACGGGCGCAAAACCTGTCCAGGGCGAGTTGTTGCTGGCCTGCGCCTCGGCCGCTTCCACTGAACGGGGCTCATACCCGGCATCGCGGATCGCCCTGCGCAAACGGGCGTCGGTCAACTCGGCATCGGCCACCACAATGCGTGCCGTTTCGGTGGCCAGATTGACCGTAGCCGAGGCCACGCCGGGCACTTTGCTGAGTGCTTTTTCGACCCGTGCCACGCACGAAGCGCAGGTCATGCCGCCAATACCAATGTCCATCACGGTGCTGTGGGCAGAGGGTTCGGTCTTGATCTGTGTCATGTTGTGCGGCTTGTTTTGAACTATGCTTCGACAAACCCATGAGGGCTTGTCTGAAAGGTACATCATGAACCAGATTTTCACCGTTGAAGGCATGACATGTGGCCACTGCGAAAAGGCCGTGAGCAAGGCCTTGCTGGCATTGGATACCCAGGCCAAAGTCGTGATCGACCGCACACAAAACAAAGTGCAGGTTGAATCCGAACAAACCCGTGCAGTGCTGTCCAAAACAATTGCAGACGCTGGCTACCGCGTTGTGCCCTGATTTTTTAACCCAAGGGAGAACTCACCATGAACAAAAACATTGGCGGCATCGAACGCATCATCCGCATCGTCGCAGGCCTGGTCCTGATCGCCTTGGCCGCCACGGGAACCGTTGGCTGGTGGGGTTGGCTGGGCTTGGTGCCACTGGCCACCGGGCTGATAGGTTGGTGCCCGCCTTACAGCTTGCTAGGCATCAACACTTGCAAAAATCGCAACGTCTGATTCACCCGCTCTGACCTAGCCTGCCCTGCACCCACAGCAGGCCAACCCCCGAACGAATCGGGGGTTTTTGTTGGTGGACGCGTAAAACCGAACGGCACAAAACTACATTTGTCTTTACAAACCACATTGCGCAAAAACATAGACGAATCACACCGACGACATCCCATCACTGAAAGGATGTTTTCCATGAAGTCAATGCGTACCGCCCTAATTGTTGCCAGCTTATTGGCGGGCTTGAGCGGTTTGGCCTTGGCCCAAACAGCGCCCGAGGTCAACACCCGCGGCACCCGTGCTGAGCGGATGTACAAAATGCAAGCCCGCAAAGGTCAGCGCGATGTACCGATGCAAAAGCACACCACCACCACAAAAACTTTTTATGTGGCGTTGAACGCCACAAAAAAGAAAACTTTTGATACCGAAACCGAACGCCGCATGAAAAACATAAATGGCGGCATGCTCGGCGGTAAAGACCATCGCAGGCATCACGGTCAGCATTGACAACATCGACAAGTCACGCTTTTCTTAACCACCAGGCCGCTCCATGAGCGGCTTTTTTATTTCATTGTTTGACTTAACGCACATCAAGGTCAGGGCTGCCGTGCTTGGTTAAGCTTTGCGCATGCCTCACAACTCCCATTCCGATTCCACCCAGACCCGTTCTGGCATCTTTTTACCGCCCATCCGGCCTATCTCCGCTGACCAGCCTATGCAGTGGTTGGCCTTGGGGTTAAAAGACATGGCCCGAGCACCTTTGCTGAGCATCATGCATGGCGTTGTGCTGGCGGGCATGGGTGGCTTCATTGCCTTGCTGGCACACGACCAATTCTGGCTATTGGTCGGTTATCTGTCTGGTTTTATGGTGGTAGCACCTGTGTTGGCCACCAGTCTGTATGCCATGAGTCGGGCCATGGAACGGGGCGAAACCGTCAATTTTGATTTGCTGGTGCAAACCTGGACGCAGTGGCAAATGCGCCTGCGTCACCAGCCCGACAGTTACTGGAGTCTGATTCGTTTTGGCTTGCTACTGGGTTTGGCTGCTACCGGTTGGGTCATCACCTCAGCTGCCCTGATCACTTTGCTGGCACCAAGCCCGATTCATACGCCCGTCGATTTCATACGCCATGTGGTCCTGGCCAAAGAAGGACATTTGTTTGAACTGTGGGTGGGGCTGGGCGCCATGATGGCCGTGCCGGTATTTGCCTCCAGCGTCGTGTCCATGCCCTTGCTGTTGGACCGCCGCGTCACGGTGCTGCAAGCAGTGCTGACCAGCTGGAAAACTGTGCTGACCCACCCGTTCCAGATGACCCTATGGGCATTTCTGATCATTGGTTTTTGCACTCTGGGCATTTTTTCCCTGTTCCTGGGCCTGATTCTGATCATTCCCATGCTGGGCCATGGCAGCTGGCATGCCTACAAGCACTTGATCGATGTGTCCCAACTCGAAGAACGCATTTCTGAACAGGGTGAACTTTGATGTTCGGATTCAACGAAGAACAATTCGCCTGGTTCGGGCTCACGATCGGTGTTGGGGCTTTCATGCTTTACATGCTGTTCATCATTGGTCAATTGGCGTGGGAATCCAAAGCAGGGAAATTTGGGACATTTGTTATTTTTTTAGGATTGGCATTTGGCATGTTGGGTTTTGTGGCCAAAGGCATCATTCAATGGTTGCTCGAAACATAACATCCATATCGGAATAAACCTGTGGATAAAAAAACAACAAGCCCTATGTTATCCACAGCTTGAAGTCTGTTCCAAAAGTTGTTCATTTTGACGAAACACCAAAAAAGCGCAGCGGTACACACCTTCACACGTGGCGCAAGTGCTTGTCAGCGCTGAATAAAAACGGCTTGTCCACACAAAAGGGGCTTGCTTATCTACTACCACTATTTAAAGATATAGATCTATAGAGAAAGAGAAGCGAACAAGTGCGCTGTTAAAATTGAGTCTTTTGCACCACAAATGACCCCATGACGATCGACTCAGAAGCCGCCATGTCGAACTGTTACGACATCAAAAGCGCTGATTTGTCACTGGTGGCTTTGGTTCTCAAAACCACAGATATCCAGGCCATTTCTCGTGCATTGCTTCGGCAAATGACAGAGAGCCCAGGTTTTTTCGAACAAGATCCGGTGATCGTTGATGTCGGTTTTATCGATATTGAGCAACATGCAGTGCTCTCGCTGGGTCTTATTAATTTGTTATCCGTGCTGCGTGAACATGGTTTGATGCCTGTTGCCGTCAAGGGCGCCCAGGGAGAGCTTTTGTCTCACGCCAAGGCATTGGGCTTGGTGGACGCCAGCGATGCCCGCATTCGTCGTTCTGTGGCTGTTGCTGAGTCTATTGAAGAAGCACCAGTACATGTGCCTTCACCGCCCGCACAACCGCTCTCTTTAGGTCCCATGGTGATCGACAAGCCCTTGCGCTCAGGCCAACAGGTCTACGCCAAAGGCCGTGACCTCATTGTTTTGGCCATAGTGAATGCAGGTGCTGAAGTTATTGCCGATGGCAACATTCACATTTATGCTGCTTTGCGTGGCAAAGCCATTGCAGGAGCACGGGGCAACACCGAGGCACGCATCTTTGCGCAGGCCATGGAACCCGAACTTATTTCCATTGCTGGTGTTTACCGCACCAGTGAAAATGCTTTGCCTCAGGATGTCTTGGGTCAAGCCGCACAGGTTTATCTGCACTCAGGCCCTGATGGAGATAAATTGCGGGTCTTGCCCATCAAGCCTTGAACCATTGAAATTCGTTGATACCTTGTCCAAGAAAGAAAATCCCATGGCAAAAATCGTCGTTGTGACTTCCGGCAAAGGGGGTGTGGGAAAAACCACAACCAGCGCCAGTTTCGCCACCGGCCTCGCTCTCAAAGGCTTCAAAACAGCCGTCATTGACTTTGACGTAGGCTTGCGTAACTTGGACCTGATCATGGGTTGTGAGCGCCGTGTTGTGTATGACCTGATCAATGTGATTCAAGGTGAAGCCAACTTGAACCAGGCACTGATCAAAGACAAGCAGTGTCCCAATTTATTCGTGTTGGCCGCTTCGCAAACGCGTGACAAGGATGCCTTGTCTCAAGAAGGCGTTGAAAAAGTGCTGAACGACCTTTCAGCCATGGGTTTTGAGTACATTGTTTGTGACTCCCCTGCAGGCATTGAAACCGGGGCCCTGATGGCCATGCACTTTGCCGATGAAGCATTGGTGGTGACCAACCCCGAAGTGTCTTCTGTGCGGGATTCAGACCGAATTCTGGGCATGTTGGGCAGCAAGACGAAACGCGCTATCGAAGGCGGTGATCCGATCAAAGAACATCTGTTGATCACTCGCTACAACCCCAACCGGGTGGAAGACGGACAAATGCTGTCGCTTCAGGACATTCAAGACATTTTGCGCATCCAGTTGTTGGGTGTGATTCCTGAAAGTGACAATGTGCTGCAGGCGTCCAACCAAGGCACACCAGCGATCCACATGGCCCAGAGTGATGTGTCTGAAGCCTACAAAGACGTGATCGATCGTTTTCTGGGTGAAGACAAACCCATGCGTTTCACCGAAGCTGATAAGCCTGGTTTCTTCAAACGTTTGTTTGGAGGCAAGTGAACCATGTCGTTTCTTTCCTTTCTATTGGGTGAAAAGAAAAAAACCGCCAGTGTGGCCAAAGAGCGGCTGCAAATCATCCTGGCGCATGAACGCAGTGGCCGCAATGCCGCAGAGCCCGACTATTTGCCGGATTTGCAACGCGAATTGGTGGCTGTGATCAGCAAGTACATCAAGATCAATCCGGCCGACATCAAGGTCAACTTGGAGCGCCAAGACAATCTGGAAGTGCTCGAAGTCAAAATTGAACTGCCTGACGCACGCTGAGATTGTCGGAGACAAACAGTTTTGCTGTTTAAAACAATGGCTGGATGACTGCTGTGTACGAGCAGCCATCCAGCCGTTTGATCTGCCTGTTGGTTAATGCACCCTGGTCACTGCGTGTGCAGTGATTTCCACATCGAGCGCGCAGCCTGGATATTGCGTTCCTTGACGTGGCCAAAGCCCTTGATGTTTTCAGGCACCTTGGCTACATCTACGGCATGTGCGTGCTTGCTGGCATCCAAGTCCAGCAAGGCGTCGTCGATGTGTTGCATGTATTCACCCACCAAGGCACGTTCTGTGCGGCGCTCTTCGGTTTGCCCGAGCACATCGAAAGCCGTGCCTCGTAAACCCTTGAGTTTGGCCAGCACCTTGAAACCGGTCAGAACGATGGGACCAAATTTCTGTTTGATCAGTTCACCTTTGTTATTGCGTTTTGAAAGCAGAGGTGGTGCCAGGTGGTAGTGCACTTTGAAGTCACCTTCAAAGCTGTCACGGATGCGGTCTAGGAATGCTGATTGCGTGTGCAAACGAGCGACTTCATATTCATCTTTGTAGGCCATCAGCTTGTACAAATACCGCGCCACTGTTTCAGTCAGCAATGTTTTCCCCAGCGGAGCCTCAGCCAGCTGAACTCGCTGAACGAACGCTTGGTAGCGTTCGGCATAAGCGGCGTTCTGGTAATCGGTCAAACGGCTAGTCCGGTCGGCGATCAGGTCTGCCAAGTTTTCGCGTTTTTTAAACTGCATGGTTTGTGCAGGCAGGATTTTTTGTGCCAACACTTCAGGCTGGTGCGCCGCATGGCGGCCCCATTCAAAGGCGACCAGATTGTTTTTGATCTGCACATCGTTGAGCTCGATGGCGCGCATCAAGGACTCACGGTGCAGGGGCACCCAACCTTTTTGCCAGGCGTAACCGAGGATCATGGGGTTCACGTAAATCGTGTCACCCATGAGTTGTTTGGCCAAGGCATCGGCATCAAAGCTGCTGACCAAATCGCCGCCGACCTGAGCCACGATTTCGGCTACGCACTGTTCGGCTGGGTTTTGCCAGTTGCCGTTTTTCACAAATGCGGCTGTGGGGGTGCTGTTGCTATTGAGGGCAACATGGGTGCGACCTGGGCGCATGCGCAAGGTCGTCTCTTTGGATGCGCTGACGATCGGGTCGCAGCCCATGATCAGGTCGGCTGCAGCCATGCTCACCCGGGTGGTCCGGATTTCGTCTTGTGTGTTGGCCACTAACACGTGGCTCCAGGTTGCGCCGCCTTTTTGCGCCAAGCCCGCCGAGTCTTGCGTGACGATGCCCTTGCCCTCCATGTGCGCGGCCATGCCCAGCAATTGGCCGATCGTGATAACCCCAGTGCCGCCAACGCCGGCCACCACCATGCCCCAAGGTTGGGTGATCGAAGGCAGCTCTGGTTCAGGCAGTGCGCCCAAACTGGCAGGGCTTAAAGTGTTGATCGATGCGCTCGTGGATTTTTTCTTGAAGGTGCCACCTTCTACGGTGACAAAGCTTGGACAAAAGCCTTTGAGACAGCTGGTGTCCTTATTGCAGGTGCTTTGGTTGATGGTGCGTTTGCGGCCCAGGGGTGTTTCAAGTGGTTCGACCGAAAGACAATTTGATTGCACCCCACAGTCACCACAGCCTTCGCAGACCTCTTCATTGATCATCACGCGAACGGCAGGGTCAAGCATGGTGCCGCGCTTGCGACGGCGGCGCTTTTCGGTGGCGCAGGTCTGGTCGTAAATGATAACGGTGGTGCCTTTGATCTCGCGCATTTCGCGTTGAATGCGGTCGAGCTCGTCGCGGTGGAAAACGCGCACGCCTTCAGCCAGTGTGACACCCTCGTATTTCTCAGGTTCATCGGTGACCACATCAATGCGCTGTGCGCCTTCAGCGCGCATGCTTTGCGCAATTTGCACCACGCTGTGGCCTTCGGGGCGCTCGCCTACTTGCTGGCCACCGGTCATGGCTACGGCGTCGTTGTACAAGATTTTGTAGGTGATGTTCACGCCCGACACCACGCTTTGGCGTACCGCCAAGATGCCGCTGTGGAAATAAGTCCCATCGCCAATGTTGGCAAACATGTGCTGGTCGGTGCTGAAGGGTTGTTGCCCTGTCCATGGCACACCCTCGCCGCCCATTTGCGTGAAGCCCACGGTGCTGCGGTCCATCCAGATGCTCATGAAATGGCAGCCAATGCCGGCCATGGCGCGGGAACCTTCGGGCACCTTGGTGGAGGTGTTGTGCGGACAACCTGAACAGAACCAGGGCGTGCGCTCGGCAGCCGCGCCCAAGGTCAGGGTTAACAGAGACTTTTCCTTTTCATCCAGCACGGCCAGATGAGCATCTAGACGTGCCGTGGTGTCGGCATCGATGCCGAGTTTTTTCAGGCGTTTGGCAATGGCTCGTGCGATGATGGCAGGTGTCAGGTCCGCGTTGGCACGCAACAAGGTGCGCTCGGTCGGATTGGGGACCGACCATTCACCGCCCGAGACGTCGCCATCGGCTTCGTCAAACTTGCCCAGGATATGGGGCCGCACATCGTCGCGCCAGTTGTACAACTCCTCCTTCAACTGGTATTCAATGACCTGCCGTTTTTCTTCGACTACCAGAATTTCTCGCAAACCGGTGGCAAATTCACGGGTGGTTTGCGCTTCGAGTGGCCAAACCACCGCCACTTTGTGCAAACGGATGCCCAATTGTCGGCAGCGCTCGTCATTCAACCCCAGGTCCATCAAGGCCTGGCGCGTGTCGTTGTAGGCCTTGCCACTGGCGATCAGGCCAAAGCGGTCGTTCGGGCCTTCAATCACGTTGTGGTTGAGTTTGTTGGCACGGATGTAAGCCAGGGCCGCATACCATTTGTAATCGAACAAACGCGCTTCTTGTTCCAGCGCGGTATCGGGCCATCGGATGTGCACGCCGCCAGGGGGCATGACGAATTCAGGCAGCACGATGTGCACACGCTCGGGGTCGATGTGCGCCGTGGCACTGGACTCGACGATCTCTTGAATCGTCTTCATGCCCGACCAGATGCCGGCAAAACGGCTCAGGGCCAAAGCGTGCAGACCCTGGTCCAGGATGTCTTGTACGCTGGCCGGGAAAAAGACGGGCAGCCCGCATGCTTTGAAAATGTGGTCGCTCTGGTGTGCCGCCGTTGAGCTTTTGGCCACATGGTCGTCGCCTGCAACCGCCAGCACGCCGCCCCAGGGCGTGGTGCCGGCCATGTTGGCGTGCTTGAATACATCCGAGCAACGGTCAACACCGGGCCCTTTGCCGTACCAGATGCCAAACACACCATCGTATTTGTTGGTTCCGGGTGGCGCAAATCCGAGTTGCTGTGTGCCCCACAAAGCTGTGGCCGCCAACTCCTCGTTGACGCCCGGCTGAAAAACGATGTGTTGTGCCTTCAGGTGGTCTTTGGCTTTCCACAGTGATTGGTCATAACTGCCCAAAGGCGAGCCTCGGTAACCACTGATGAAGCCCGCGGTGTTTTTGCCTTGCATGGCATCGCGTTGGCGTTGCAGCATGGGCAGTTTCACCAAGGCCTGCACGCCACTCATGAACGCGCGACCAACATCGAGGCTGTACTTGTCGTCCAGTGTCACGGTTTCTAAAGCCTGGCGGATGGATTCGGGCAAGGGGGCGTTCATGGCATGTGTCCTGCGACTGAAATAGAAAGCACAGTGTAGGTCGGCCTGGGCGACAAGTGCTTGCTTTCGGTGACAGGATTTGCCCTATGATTTGAAAGGATCTTGCTCAAAGGGGCCTGTTTTGGAAACACTTGATAAATTTGACTGGGCAATACTGAATGAACTGCAACTAGATGGCCGGCTGACCAACGCTGAATTGGCGCAGCGTGTGGGTTTGTCGGCGGCCCCGTGCTGGCGCCGCGTTCGCGCACTGGAAGAGGCTGGCGTCATCAAAGGCTACCGCGCCGAAATCGATCGACAGAAAGTGGGTCTGGGCGTGTTTGCTTTTGTGCGCTTGGACGCCGAACGCAACCGGGGTGATGTGACGCGCCAGCTGGAAGACGCCATCCTTAAAATTCCCGAGGTCATTTCTTGCCATTACATCAGTGGCACCGGCACCTTTGAGTTGCAGGTGGTCAGCCAAGACCTGAACACTTTCAGCCAGTTTGCACGCGATGTGTTGTTGAACTTGCCGAATGTGAAAGACCTGCACACCAGTTTTTCGCTGGGTGAGGTCAAGGCAGCAGGGGCCTTGCCGCTGCGGCCGTAAGTGGTGCCGAGTGAGGCCCGTGATCAGGGATAGAGGCCGCGCAACTCACGCGCCTGCAAAATGCGCGAGCAAGCCACAATGAAAGTCGCTGTACGCAGGCTCACCTGGTGTTCGGCCGCCACTTGCCAGATGCCGGCAAACGCCTCGCGCAGGATGCGCACCAAGCGGGTGTTGATGTCGTCTTCGGTCCAGAAGAAGCTGGAGAAGTCCTGCACCCATTCAAAGTAGCTGACCGTGACCCCTCCGGCGTTGGCGATCACATCGGGCACGACCAGGATGCCCCGTTCGTGCAGGATGTCGTCGGCTTCGGGGGTGGTGGGGCCGTTGGCCCCTTCGATCACCATGCGCGCAGTGATCTGATGGGCGTTGACTGCTGTGATCTGTTGCTCTAGGGCGGCAGGGATCAGGATGTCGCAGTCCACCGCCCAAAACGCCGCGTCGGGCAAGGTTTCAACCTGGCCCGCGGCCTGCTCAAACCCTTGCACGCTGCCATGTTGGTCTACGTGGCGCAACAGGGCCGGCACGTCGAGGCCAGAAGCTTTGTAAATGGTGCCACCGTGGTCTTGTACGGCGACCACCGTTGCACCGGCCTTCGCAAACAGTTTGGCCGCAATGCCGCCCACGTTGCCAAAGCCTTGCACGGCCACTTTGGCCTTGGAAATGTCCAAGCCGATGTGCCCAGCAGCCTCCTGACCCACGGTGAAAACACCTCTTCCCGTGGCTTCTCGTCGGCCCAATGAACCGCCCAAGGCAATCGGCTTACCGGTGACGACCCCCGAGGCGGTGGCGCCTTCGTTCATTGAGTAGGTGTCCATCATCCATGCCATGATTTGCTCGTTGGTGTTCACGTCTGGCGCCGGAATGTCCTTGTTGGGCCCGATGATGATGCCGATTTCGCTGGTGTAGCGACGGGTCAGGCGCTCCAGTTCGCCGCGCGACAAGGTCTTGGGGTCGACCCGGATGCCGCCCTTCGCGCCGCCAAAGGGCAGGTTGACAGCGGCGTTTTTGACCGACATCCAGGCCGACAGGGCCATGACCTCGGACAGCGTCACATCTTGGTGAAAGCGCACGCCACCTTTGCCGGGGCCGCGGCTGGTGTTGTGTTGCACGCGGTAGCCCTCAAAGTGGCCCATGGTGCCGTTGTCCAATTCGATTGGCACGTCCACGATCAGCGCGCGCTTGGGCCGCTTCAGGGTCTCGACCCAGCGTGACAGGCCGCCCAGATAAGGGGTGACCCGGTCAACCTGTTGCAGGTAAGTGCCCCAGGGCCCGAGGTGATCGGCGTTCAAATATGAGGGCAGTGCGTGGGTGCTTTTGGCGGGTGCGCCTGCTGGGGCATTGGACATGTTGTGTCTCCTGTTTTGACGCCGACGGCTTGTCGGTGTTTTGGATGGTAGAGCCGGCTTGCGCGGCTGTCCAAGGCCGCTTGTCTCTGGGGTTATGTGTTTAATGCATAACCAGGCGACCTGGAGGTCCTTGCGGTTTTGTTGTCGAGTGATTGGTCAGGGCTGAATCAGCAAGGGCAGCATGCATCAGACCCTGCCTGTAAAATAAGCAGCTTCAGCCGACCCCGCAGCAGGGCGGTGCCGTGGTGCCTGTTGCGCCCATTTTTGGCCTTCATCCGAGGCGGACTTCTCATGCTTTACCCTCAAGAATTCGATGTGATCGTGGTTGGCGGCGGCCATGCCGGAACAGAAGCGGCGCTGGCAGCTGCGCGCATGGGTTGCAAAACCTTGCTGCTGTCGCACAACATTGAAACTTTGGGACAGATGAGCTGCAACCCTTCCATTGGCGGCATCGGCAAAGGCCACTTGGTCAAAGAGGTGGACGCTCTGGGAGGTGCCATGGCTTTGGCCACCGACGAAGGCGGTATCCAGTTCCGCATCCTGAACAGCTCCAAAGGCCCGGCCGTGCGCGCCACGCGTGCGCAGGCCGACCGCATTTTGTACAAAGCCGCGATTCGCCGGATGCTTGAGAACCAGCCGAATTTGTGGCTGTTTCAACAAGCCGTGGACGACCTGATGGTGGAAGGCGACCGGGTGGTGGGCGCGGTCACGCAGGTGGGCATCCGTTTCAAAGGGCGAACCGTGGTGCTGACGGCGGGTACTTTTCTCGACGGCAAAATTCATGTGGGGCTGCAGAACTATGCCGCCGGCAGGGCAGGCGACCCACCCGCGGTGAGCCTGTCTGCACGCCTGAAAGAGCTGAAACTGCCGCAAGGGCGTTTGAAAACCGGAACGCCGCCGCGCCTGGATGGCCGCACCATCGACTTCAGCCAATGCACCGAACAACCCGGTGATGGCGTACCCGGCGGCATGAACCCGGACGCCGGTGTGCCGGTGTTCAGCTTCATGGGCCGTGCCGAGATGCACCCGCAGCAAGTGCCATGCTGGATCACCCACACCAACGAACGAACCCACGAGATCATCCGCTCCGGTTTTGACCGCAGCCCGATGTTCACCGGCAAGATCGAGGGCGTGGGGCCGCGCTATTGCCCGAGCGTGGAGGACAAAGTCAACCGCTTTGCCGACAAGGACAGCCACCAGATTTTTCTGGAGCCCGAAGGCCTGACCACCCACGAGTATTACCCCAACGGCATCTCGACCAGCTTGCCATTCGATATCCAATATGACCTGGTGCGCTCCATGAAAGGGCTGGAAAACTGTCATATTCTGCGGCCCGGCTATGCCATTGAATACGATTACTTTGACCCGCGCTCATTGAAGAACAGTTTTGAAACGCGCCAGATCAATGGCTTGTTTTTTGCTGGCCAGATCAACGGCACCACCGGTTACGAAGAAGCCGCGGCCCAAGGCCTGTTCGCTGGCATCAATGCCGCGCTGCAATGCCGGGGCGAAGCTTCTTGGCTGCCAGCACGCGATCAAGCTTACCTGGGTGTGTTGGTGGACGACCTGGTGACCCAGGGCGTGACCGAGCCATACCGCATGTTCACCAGTCGGGCCGAGTATCGGCTGCAACTGCGCGAAGACAACGCCGACGCGCGCTTGACCGAAGTGGGGCGCCAGATGGGCCTGGTGGACGATCTGCGCTGGGATGCTTTCAGCCGCAAGCGCGACGCTGTTTCACGTGAAACAGAACGCCTGAAGTCCGCCTGGGTGAACCCGAAAAACTTGTCTGCAGCAGAATCCGAGCGGGTGCTGGGCAAGGCCATTGAGCACGAGCACAATTTGTTTGATTTGCTGCGCAGACCCAATGTGTCCTATGGTGCCCTGATGTCTCTGGATGGTGGGCGCTTGGCCAGCACCGATGTTTCACGTGAAACGCTGGGTGAGTTGAGCGCGCCGGTCATTGAGCAGGTGGAGATCGCTGCCAAGTACTCCGGCTACATCGATCGCCAAAGGGGTGAGGTTGAGCGCGCTGCTTTTTACGAGCACCTGCGCTTACCTGAACAGCTTGATTACTTGCAGGTTTCGGCCTTGTCGATTGAGGCGCGCCAAAAGCTGTCCAAACATCGGCCTGAAACGCTGGGCCAGGCATCGCGGATTTCGGGCATCACACCGGCCAGTGTGTCCTTGCTTTTGATCCACCTGAAAAAGGGTGGCTTCAAGGGCTTCATGGGCGCTGCCGCCCAGGAAAGCCAATCTGCATGAGCGTGAATCTGGCCGAGGGCCTGAGTGCGGGTGTTCGTGCCTTGGGGCTTGACCTTGGCCTGGACCAACAACAGCGCCTGCTCGACTATGTTGCCTTGATCCAAAAATGGAACAAAGTCTACAACCTGACGGCTTTGCGCGACCCGGCAGACATGCTGACGCACCATTTGCTGGACAGCTTGACGGCGGTGGTGCCTTTGACCCGTTACACCCAAGGCCGTGCTGTTCGGCTGCTGGATGTGGGCTCAGGCGGGGGCTTGCCGGGCGTGGTACTGGCCATTTGCATGCCCGAGCTGGAGGTAACTTGCGTGGACACGGTGGCCAAAAAAGCCGCGTTTGTGCAGCAGGTGGCGGCGAGTCTCAAGTTGCCCAACCTGCGCGGACTTCACGCACGGGTCGAGTCCTTGACCGATCCGTATGGGGTGATTTGTTCGCGCGCCTTCGCCTCGTTGCCTGATTTTGTGACTTGGTCGCGCTCGGCTTTGGCGGAGGACGGGGTCTGGATGGCCATGAAGGGCAAGCACCCGCAGGAGGAAATCGACGCCTTGCCCGCCGATGTGAGAGTGTTTCACGTGGAACCATTGACGGTGCCGGGCTTGGCTGTAGAGCGGTGTATGGTCTGGATCAAACCCGAAACAGTGTGAAGCAGGGCGTGTTTCACGTGAAACACTTGCTGGCAGGAGTGCTCAAGACAAAGCCCATCACGTACACTCGCCCCATTCCCCAGAAAGTGCACACATGTTTGGAATCTCGGATTACGGCGCATTCGCTGCGGCCTTTGTCCTGTTGTTGTTTTTGCCAGGGCCTGGCAATCTGGCCTTGATCAGTTCTGCCAGCAAAGGGGGCCTTGCGGGTGGCTTGGCCTCGGTGCTGGGCTTGCTTTTAGGGGACCAGATTTTGCTGTGGCTCACGGTGGCCGGCGTGGCGGCCTTGCTCAAAACCTATCCTCCTTTGTTCATGGGCTTACAGTGGCTGGGCGCTGCCTATCTGGCCTGGCTGGGCTACAAAATGATCATGGCCAAGCCGGGCGAGGGGCCCAGCATCGAGATCACGCCCGGGCACTATTTTCGCGAAACCATGTTCATCACCTTGCTGAACCCCAAGGCGATCATGTTTTACTTCGCGTTCTTTCCGCAATTCATTGACCCGGTGAACCATCAGGGCTGGATCACCTTTGCGGTGATGGCCTTGACGATTGCTGTGCTGGGCTTCACTTATTGTTTTGGCGTGGTCTTGATCACCCACACCATGGCTGAGCGCATCCGGGCCAACCCCCGGTTTTCAGGCTTTCTGCAAAAGTTGGCGGGCCTGTGCCTGATCGGTTTCGGCCTCAAGATGGCCTTGTCCAAATAACCATTCGAGTCAGCACCATGGCCAAAATTTTCTGCGTTGCGAACCAAAAGGGCGGGGTGGGCAAAACCACCACCAGCGTGAACCTGGCGGCCGGCTTGGCCAAAGTCGGGCAACGTGTCCTTCTGGTTGACCTGGACCCGCAAGGCAACGCCACCATGGGGTCAGGCATCGATAAACGCAATGTAGAGCTGAGCGTGTACGACGTATTGCTTGAATCCGCCAGCATTGCCGAAGCCCTGGTCAAGGCCGATGCCTGCGGTTATGACGTGCTGAGCGCCAACCGTGAGCTGGCCGGGGCCGAGGTGGAGCTGGTGCAGCTGGAGCACCGCGATCAACGCCTGAAAAATGCCTTGGCGGTGGTCGATGCCGACTACGACTTTGTCTTGATCGACTGTCCGCCATCCTTGTCGATGTTGACACTGAATGGCTTGTGTTCGGCCCATGGCGTGATCGTGCCCATGCAGTGCGAATACTTCGCACTGGAAGGCCTGACGGACCTGGTCAACACCATCAAGCAGGTGCACGCCAATCTGAACAAAGACCTCAAAATCATCGGCTTGCTGCGCGTCATGTTCGATCCGCGCATTACCCTGCAAATGCAGGTCAGCGACCAGCTCAAGGCCCACTTTGGCGACAAGGTGTTCGACACCGTGATCCCGCGCAACGTGCGCTTGGCCGAAGCGCCCAGCTATGGCCTGCCCGGTGTGGTGTTTGATGCTTCGGCCAAAGGCAGCCTGGCCTACGTCGATTTTGCGCAAGAGCTGGTGCGGCGTGCGCCCACGCTCTGAGCCACCACAAACCACCGCACCACGAACATGACCTTGTTGGCGCATGAGACCCTTGACGGCACTTTGACGCAGGCCGCGACGGTGTTGATCCTGCCGGGTTGGCAAGGCAGCGGCCCTGAACATTGGCAGTTGCATTGGGCGCGTTTGCATGGCTATACCGTGGTGGCGCAAAACGACTGGATGCAACCGCGCCGGGGTGACTGGTTGGCCCGGTTGGATGAAACCGTCATCGACTCGCCAGGCCCGGTGGTTTTTGCCGCGCACAGTCTGGGGTGCATTCTGGTGGCCGCTTGGGCGGCGTTCTCCCGGCACACAGCTCGCGTGCGCGGGGCCTTGTTGGTGGCCCCTGGCGATACCGAAGACCCCGAGCTGAATAACCGCTTGCCTGGCTGGGCACCCATCTTGCGCCAAGCCTTGCCTTTCAAGAGCATCCTGGTGGGTAGCCAGAACGACCCGTATTGCGCTGCCAAGCGTGCCCAGGGTTTGGCCCATGACTGGGGTGCCCGCTGGGTGGACCTGGGTGCAGCCGGGCACATCAACGCCGATTCATCGCTGGGCGATTGGCCTCTGGGTCATGCGCTCTTGCAAACATTACTGAAGGATTGACCATGGTCACTAAAAAACCCAAAGGCCTTGGCCGCGGACTCGAAGCCCTGCTGGGCCCCAAAGTGCAGGACGCTCCCCCTGCAGACATGACCGCTGAAACGGGCGTGTCCACCCAGCTCAAACTCGACCAGATGGTGGCGGGCATGTACCAGCCGCGTACCCGCATGGACGAAGGCGCTTTGTACGAACTGGCCGAATCCATCAAGGCGCAAGGCATCATGCAGCCGATCCTGGTACGCCAACTCACCCAGGGTGAAAACGCCGGAAAGTATGAAATCATCGCGGGCGAGCGACGCTTTCGCGCTTCGCGCCTGGCGGGGCTGGAGTCTGTCCCTGTTTTGGTGCGCGATGTGTCCAACGAAGCCGCTGCGGCCATGGCCTTGATTGAAAACATCCAGCGCGAAGACCTCAACCCCCTGGAAGAAGCCCAAGGATTGCAACGCCTGGTTAAAGAGTTTGGACTCACTCACGAAGCGGCAGCGCAGGCGGTTGGCCGTTCGCGCAGCGCGGCCAGCAACCTGCTGCGCTTGCTGAACCTGGCCGACCCCGTGCAGACCATGCTCATGGCCGGTGATCTCGACATGGGCCATGCCCGTGCTTTGCTGTCTTTGGACAAAGCGGCACAAATCACCGCCGCCAACCAGATCGCGGCCAAAAAGTTGTCGGTGCGCGAGGCCGAAAGCCTGGTCAGGAAACTCGGTGCCGAGTTCAACCTGGTGACGCAAAAAGCCACCAAGGAAAAGTCCCGTGACATTCGCCGGGTCGAAGAAGAGCTGGCCGACTTGCTGATGGCGGAGGTTGAGGTGCGCATTAAAAAACGCGTCAAACGCCATGGCAAGATCCAAGAGATGGGCGAGCTGTCGATTCAGTTTGGCTCGCTCGAAGCGCTCAACGGCTTGATAGACCGTCTGCGCGGCTGAGGTACACCGGCACGATGAACCTGCGCATGCCCTTGCGTCAAATGCTGCTGCGTTGGTGGCGGCCCGAGCCATCCTTGGGCCCTACTTTGGGCTTTGATCGGGAACAATTGCTGGCCGTGTGCATGCTGATGATTGGTGCCAACGCGCTGCTGTTTTATTTCCTGCCGCAGTCCGATTACGACCACCGCGCCAATTTGTTGACTGTGGCGGTGATGTTGGCCATGCTGCCATTTGCGCTTTCGCGCCGTCTGCACTTCTGGATGGTGAATGGCGCCTTGTTGGTGGCCATGTCCTTGGTGGTGTACATCGCCACCACCACCGGTGGGATCAACTCGTCTTCCCTGGTCTTTTTGACGGTGCTGGCCGTGCCCGCGCTGTTTTTCTTGGGGCCTCGGGGCGCCGCGGCCTGGATGGGGCTGTTGCTCGCTGTCTACCTTTGGTTGCTGATGGCGACGCTGAGCGGCGACATGGTGCGCCCGCCACTCAACGCGGGCACGCTCTTGTGGGCCTTGTCCAACCATGTCTTTGCGGCCGCCAGTTTGGTGTTGGTGTTGCGATGGTATGACCGCGTGCACCACACCCAGTTGGCGGTGGTGCAAGAGCGCAACCGCGAACTGGAAGCCACGCAGATCCACTTGATCGAGGCGCAGGCGCACAAAGACGAATTTGTGGCCGCCGTGGGCCATGAGCTGCGCACGCCCATGAACGCCATCCTGGGCCTTAATGGCGTGTTGCGCCAAGAGCTGGCGGACGACCCGGCCAATGCCGAAATCGCCGAGCACATTCGCCGATCCACTGAGCACCTGTTGCATGTGGTCAATGACATTTTGGACTTTGCCCAGCTGCAAGCAGGCCGTGTGAATTTCTTCCCTGAGGTCTGTGCCCTGGCCCCTTGGCTGGAAGCCACAGTCCTCCCCTTCAAGGACCGCGCCCAGGCCAAAGGCCTGGCCTGGCGGCATCGCGTGGCACCTGAGCTGCCGTCGCAAATCTGGATGGACCGCCAACGCTTGGCGCAGATCCTGGGCTATCTGCTGGACAACGCCATCAAGTTCACCGCCCGTGGAGAAGTCTCTTTGCAGCTGAGCCAACAAGGCGAAATGCTGCGTGTGTCGGTACAAGATACGGGCCGAGGCATCGCGCCGGAACGCCAGCAGCAAATTTTCAACCGTTTTGAATCGGCCGATGTGGCCACCAACCAGGCCTTTGGGGGTACCGGCTTGGGCTTGAGCATTTGCGAGCGTTTGGTGGTCTTGCAAGGCGGGAAAATCGGGGTGGAAAGTGCGGTCGGGCAAGGTGCTTTGTTCTGGCTGGAGTTGCCGCTCCAGCCTGCGCAAGGGGCGGTCGAACACACCCGGTCTGGCCAGGCCTTATTGCCCAGTGACACCGTGTTTGACGTGCTTGTGGTCGACGACAACGCCATGAACCTGATGGTCGCGCAGCTGCAGTTGTGCAAGACCTGGCCGTCGGTGCGTGTCACCACGGCCAGCTCAGGAGGCCAGGCCTTGGCCCTGATTCAGGCCCAGCATTTTGATGTGGCCTTGATCGACATGGTCATGCCCGATATGGATGGCATGGAGGTCACACGTCGCTTGCGGCAACTGCCGCTGCCCTTGTGCAACTTGCCTGTGGTGGCCTTGACGGCCAACACCAACCCGGTGGACCGCCAGCGTTGTCTGGATGCCGGCATGAATCAGGTGCTCTACAAACCCATGGACCCCGAACGCATGATCAGCACCTTGTCTGAAGTGTTTGCACGGCCAGAGGTGGCGGCATGAGGCGCTTTCGCTGGTCCCAATGGCTCGAGCAGGTGGTGGTGCCTTGTCTGCCCGCCGCTTTCAGGCACGGCAAGATGCCGTACCTGTTCTTATTTGAGGCCTTGTTGACCATCGTCTTGCTGACTTTTCCGTTGATCAACCCCTACCACCAGGCCCCCATGACCTCGGTAGGCTTTGGCTTGGCCATGGTGCTGCAGATGGTGCTGATCAGCCGTGGCATGCACTTGAGTCAAGCGATTCATCTGATCTGTCTGATCGGCGTGGTCTACTTGATTCACGCGGCGTGGACTTCGGGCGGATTGTTTTCGCCGCGCTTGTCCTGGTTGCTGATCTTGCCAGTGATTCCCTTCTACATCATTGGTCCCCGTGCCGGCTATCTGTGGCTGGGCATGGTGTTTGTGGCGCAAATGGGGGTTGCGGTCTTGACCGGTCAAGGCTGGTTGTTGCAAACGCTGCCCAGCGACGATGCACAAAGCAGCTACGCTTTCGCCACCTTTGCCATGGTCACCGTGATGCTGGTCCTGGTGCCCTTGGTGTACGACCGACAGTACCGGGCGGCCCTGCGCGAAAGCCGCTTGCGGCAACAAGAGCTGGAGAAAAAACAAGAGGAGCTGGAGCAGGCACTCGAATTGCGTGAGCACTTCATTGCCTCGGTCAGCCACGAGCTGCGTACACCCATGAATGCGATCCTGGGCTTCAACAGCTTGTTGATAAAACGCGTGCACAACAAACCGCGTGCGCAGGAAATCTTGGCCCACACCCGCCAGTCGGCCGACCACCTGATGACGGTCATCAACGACGTGCTGGATTACTCGCAATTTCTATCTGGCCGGTTGACTGCGCATGCCGAAACCTTTGCTCTGCGCGAGACGGTGCGCCATGCCTTTGATTTGTTTGTGCCGTGCGTCAAAAGCATGCAGCTGGCCTACCGCTGCGAAATTGAAGACGACGTGCCTGAGTGGGTCAGCACCGACCGGCACCGCTTGATGCAAATCCTGGTCAACCTGCTGGGCAATGCCCTCAAATTCACGCACCAAGGCGAGGTGGTGCTGCGTGTGCAGTGGAACAACCCGGGCGTGTTGTTTAAGGTGGAGGACACGGGCATTGGCATTCCCTTTGACGACCAGCCCCATATTTTTACCCGCTTCATGCAAGCCCAAGGCGAGATTCAAAAACGCTATGGCGGCAATGGCCTGGGCCTGGCCATCACGCAAGGTCTGGTGGAGTTGCTGGATGGCGAGATCGGTTTTGACAGCACCCCCGGCCAAGGCTCTTGTTTCTGGTTCAGCCTGCCTTTGAGCGCGCAGCAAGCACCCAGGCCCGTGCAAGCCCAAGCGGCCAAGGTGCTGCAAACCGCCAGCCAAGCCTGGCATTTTTTGGTGGTGGATGACCACGGACTGAACCGCTTGCTGGTCAAACAGGTGCTGAAAAATGGCTGGCCTGCCTGCACGGTGGTCGAGGCCGAAAACGGCGCACAGGCGTTGGAAAAATGGCGTCAGCAGCGCTTTGATCTGGTCTTCATGGACATGGTCATGCCGGTGATGGATGGTGTGCAAACGACACAGGCCATGCGCCAATCCGTTACGGCGCATGGCTTGTCACCGGTGATTGGCCTGACGGCCAATGTGAACCCGCAGGACTTGGAGCGCTTCAAAGACGCGGGCCTGAGTGCCTTGCTGCTCAAGCCGTTTGACCCCGTTCAACTGTGTGACGAGGTTGAAGCCTTGTTGTTGCGCGGTGCGCCCATCACGCCCGTCGCCTGAGCTTCACATCGAGAAAATCTTCCCGGGGTTCATGATGTTGTGCGGGTCCAGTGCGCGCTTGATGGTGCGCATCATGTCAACAGCGCCTTCACCTGTCTCGGTGCGCAGAAAATCCATCTTGTGCAGGCCGATGCCGTGCTCGCCAGTGCAGGTGCCGCCCAGACGCAGTGCGCGAGACACCAGCGTGTGGTTCAAGGCCTCGGCCTTGGCAATCTCTTCGGGATTGTTCGGGTCGATCAGGTAACCGAAGTGGAAATTCCCATCGCCTACATGGCCCACCAGGAAGTAGGGAATGCCGCTGGCATCGGTTTCGGTGATCGAGTCGAGCAGGCAGTCGGCCAGTCGGCTAATAGGCACGCAGGTGTCGGTGCTGATGGCACGGCAGCCGGGGCGGCTTTGTACCGCGGCAAAGTAAGCGTTGTGCCGTGCCGTCCACAGGCGGGTGCGCTCTTCGGGGGTGACGGCCCATTCAAAGGCATTGCCGCCAAATTCGCTGGCAATCTCTTGCACGGTTTCGGCTTGCTCTTTCACGCCGGCAGGCGAACCATGGAACTCCATCAACAGCAAAGGCTCTTCGCGCAGGCCCAGCTTGGCGTAGGCGTTGACCATGCGCACGCTGTTGTGGTCGATCAACTCGACACGCGCGATCGGCACGCCCAGCTGGATGGTCTGGATGACGGTGCGCACCGCCGCTTCGATGCTCGGAAAGGAGCAGATGGCGGCGGAAACGGCCTCGGGCAAGGGATAAAGGCGCACGGTGACTTCAGTGATGACCCCCAGGGTGCCCTCGCTACCCACCATCAGACGGGTCAGGTCGTAGCCGGCCGATGATTTTTTGGCGCGCGTGCCTGTGCGAATGGCGTCGCCCTGGGCGGTGACCACTTCCATGGCCAGCACGTTTTCTCGCATGGTGCCGTAACGCACGGCGTTGGTGCCACTGGCGCGGGTGGCGCTCATGCCGCCGATGGTGGCGTCGGCACCCGGGTCGATCGGAAAGAACAGGCCGGTGGACTTGATCTCTTCGTTCAGTTGTTTGCGCGTCACGCCGGGCTGGACGGTCACCGTCAGGTCTTCGGCGTTGATGGACAGCACCTTGTTCATGCGCATCAAATCGATGCTAATGCCGCCTTGCACGGCCAGCAAATGACCTTCAAGCGACGAGCCCACGCCAAACGGAATCACGGGCACCTTGAATTGCGCGCACAACTTAACGGCATCGGCCACATCTTGCGTGCATTCGGCAAACACCACGGCAGCGGGTGGTGGCACATGCGTGAAGGCTGATTCGTCGCGGCCATGTTGTTCGCGCACGACCAGGGCGGTGGAGCAGTTGTCTTTGAAGCGAGACTTCAGGGCGACCAAAAAGGCCTCGGGCACTTCGCGCTGAGCGACTGCGGGGGCCAAGTGGGCGGTGGCGGTGGGGGCGTTCATGGGTGTCTCCGGTGGTGACAGGCCGAGCCCGCCAAGCATTAGAAAACGCAGTTTACGCCTCAAATCCGGGGCTTGCTGTCCGGTGTCAGACAAGTCAGTGGGACTTGGCCGACAATCGGCAGACACAATGTGCGCTGCAAAATAAGGACATCTCCATGGGCAACCGACTCACACAAATCGCCACCCGCACCGGTGACAACGGCACCACTGGGCTGGGTAACAACCAGCGCGTGTCCAAAAACAGCTTGCGCGTGCACGCCATGGGCGAGGTGGACGAGTTGAACTCACACATCGGTCTGCTGCTTTGTGAAGACATGCCCTTTGACGTGCGTGATGTGCTGGTCGAAGTGCAGCACCAGTTGTTCAACCTGGGCGGCGAGCTGTCCATTCCTGGTTTTGAGTTGCTCAAGCAAGAAGCTGTGGCGGCACTGGATGCCGCACTGGCCACCTACAACGAGCAGCTGCCCAAACTCGAAGAGTTCATCTTGCCCGCCGGCACGCGCGGCGCGTCGCAAGCGCACGTTTGCCGCACTGTGGCCCGCCGGGCCGAGCGCGCTTGCGTTGCTCTGGGCAACGAAGAGGCCATCAACGAAACACCGCGCCAATACCTCAACCGCCTGTCTGATTTGATGTTCGTGCTGGCCCGTGTGCTCAACCGCATGAATGGCGGCGATGACGTGTACTGGAAGAGCGAACGCATGAACAAAGAACCCAAATCGGCATGAGCTGCCTGCGCCTCATCGCGATGGCGGCTTTGTGGGTTGGTCAGACACATGCCGCCACCCAGACGGTGACTTTGTCGTGCGCTGTGTCCTACATGCCCGAACGCAGCACTTGGGTGCGTGAGGTTCAGGTGGACTGGGATCGAAAAACCATTCGTGCTTTGCGCATTGACGGCGTGTCACCCTACAGCTTTTCCGTCAACCCCAGGGGCGTCTCCACGGCGCTTGACAACGAACGCATTCAGCTTGACCTGGGCCAGGCACAGTGGACCAGCGACTTTCGCGGGCTGGCTTCTGGCCAGGGGCGCTGTGAAGTCGTGGCACCCTGAGGCTGTCGCCTAAGTGCATGTTTTGAGGGTTTTCGGCGTGACACCGCTGTGCGCCCACTGCTACGCTGTCTCTGATGAATACCGAACCCTTGCTCCGTACACTCGCCCCCTACGTGCCCCAAATACGGCTGTACCAAAATTGGTTGCGTGACCAACGTGGCCTGAGTTTTGCCACGTACAACGACCTGTGGCGATGGTCGGTGACTGATTTGGATGCGTTTTGGCAAAGCATCTGGGATTATTTCCAATTCGAGTCCATCACGCCGTACACGGCGGTGCTGGCCAACAACGTCATGCCCGGGGCCAAGTGGTTTCCGGGGGCCAAGACCAACTATGCGCACCAGGTGTTGCGCCACGCCAAGCCCGCGCATGAGGCTGGGTTTTTGGCGGTCATCAGCCTGAATGAAAAAGGCCTGCGCCAAGAAATGAGCTGGCCCGAGTTGCGCCGCCAGGTCGCTGCCATGGCCTTGCATTTGCAGGCCCAGGGCGTGCAGCCCGGTGACCGCGTAGCGGCCTATTTGCCCAACATTCCTGAAGCCATGGTGGCTTTTCTGGCCACGGTCAGCATTGGTGGTGTCTGGAGCATCTGCGCACCCGATATGGGCACGCATGCCGTGCTCGACCGTTTCAGGCAGATTGAGCCCAAGGTGCTGATTGCAGTCGACGGCGTGAGCTATGGTGGCCGTGACTTCGACCGCATGAGCGTGGTGCAGGAGCTGAAAGACGCGCTGCCCACCGTGCAACACGTCATCATCCACGAGAACCTGGGGACCCTCGACCTGGCCAACTGCGACGTGGCAGCCAGCGTGCAAATGGCGACCATCACGGCACGCAACGCTGCCGACGTAGAGGCCTTCGAGCCCATGTGGTTGCCCTTTGACCACCCTTTGTGGATCGTTTATTCAAGTGGCACCACCGGCCTGCCCAAGCCCATCGTGCACGGCCATGGCGGCACCGTCATCGTGGCCCTGGCCAACAAGATCCTGCACAACGACGTGGGCTGCAGCTACCACCCTAACAGCTGGGGCGAACGCTTTCATTGGTACAGCTCCACCGGCTGGGTCATGTGGAACGCGCAGGTGGCGGGCCTGCTCAATGGCGTGACCTGCGTGATCTACGACGGCAACCCGGGCGGCAGCAAGGAAAACCCTGACTGGGGCATCTTGTGGCGCATGGCGGCCGAAGAAAAGGTCACTTTTTTTGGTGCTGGCGCTGCTTTTTTTGCCAATTGCCAAAAAGCCGGCCTGGACATTGCCCGTTGCGGCGACCTGTCGGGGGTGCGTGCACTGGGCACCACTGGCTCACCCTTGTCACCCGAAACGCAAAACTGGGGCACCGAGCAGTTCAAGCGCATCGGCACAGACATTTGGTGGTGCAACCTCTCGGGCGGCACCGACTTTGCGGGCGCCTTTGTGGGCGGACACCGCGAGCTGCCGCAAGAGGCGGGCGTCATGCAGTGCCGCATGTTGGGCGCCGCCGTTGAGTCATGGAACGAGGCGGGCGAACCGGTCCAGGGCGAGGTGGGCGAGCTGGTCTGCACACAACCGATTCCGTCCATGCCTTTGTTCTTTTGGGGTGACCAGGGCAACGCGCGTTACCTCAGCAGCTATTTCGAGATGTACCCGGCAGGCCACGGCCGAAAGCCAGGCGGCGGTGATGGCCCGGCCAGCATGGGCGGCGTCTGGCGGCATGGGGACTGGTTGCGCATCGGCAATGAACAAGGCCAGGGCGAAGGCTGCGTGATCTTTGGGCGCAGCGACGCCACCATCAACCGCCACGGCCTGCGCATGGGCACCAGCGAGCTGTACAGCGCCGTTGAAGCCCTGCCCGAAGTGATGGACTCGATGGTCGTGGACCTGGAGTACCTGGGCAAAGAAAGTTACATGCCGCTGTTTGTGGTGTTGCGCCCCGGCACGGTGTTTGACGATGCCCTCAAGGCCCGCTTGAACAACGCCATCAAGGTCGCACTCAGCCCGCGCTTTATTCCCAACGAAATCTTTTTGGTGGCCGAGATTCCGCGCACCCTGTCAGGCAAAAAGCAGGAGCTGCCGATCAAGAAACTCATGCTCGGCCAGCCGCTTGAAAAGGTGGTCAACAAGGACGCGATGGCGAACCCGGGTTGCCTGGAGTGGTATGTGGATTTGGCCAGGCAGCACCTGGCCAAGGCCTGAAGCCCGCGGTTAAAAATTCAGGGCGCTTTGCGCTTCAGCAGGCGCAACACGGGGGCTTGAAGCGCGCTTTTGACACGTTGGCCCATGGCGCTCAGAGCGACCACAAAGGCCCCTCTTTTTTCAAAGATGCGACGCGGTGAGCCAGTCGGTTTGCCGGGCAACTGCCAGCGGCTTCCAGGTTGCCAAATGCTGGTCGCCACCAATTGCAGCGTGGCCAGCAGCAGCATCACTTGCAGGCCAAACAGAAACAGGAAGCCCCAGGAGATGTCTGGCCACAGCAGGCGCAAAAGCGCCATCACCAAGGGCAGGCCCAAAACGGCGATGACGGCCCACTTCAAGTTGAGTGCTGGACGCTTTGCCATGGCGTCAGTTCTTGTGCAGCTCGGCGTTCAACTCGCCCCAGCTCTTGTTGCGCGGAATGGCGTGCAAAGCGCCAGACTGTGAATCGCGGCGGAACAGGATGCCGTTTTTGCCGGACAGCTCTTTGGCCTTGATCACGCTGCCATCGGGCAGTTGCACGCGGCTGCCGCCGGTGATGTAGCAACCGGCCTCGACGATGCAGTCGTCGCCCAGCGAGATGCCGATGCCGGCGTTCGCGCCCAGCAGGCAACGCTTGCCAACCTGGATGACTTCTTTGCCACCGCCCGAAAGCGTGCCCATGATGGACGCGCTGCCGCCGATGTCGCTGGCGTCATCCACCACCACACCCGCGCTGATGCGGCCCTCGACCATGCTGGCGCCCAAGGTGCCCGCATTGAAGTTGCAAAAACCTTCGTGCATGACCGTGGTGCCGCTGGCCAGGTGCGCGCCCAGGCGCACGCGGTCGGCGTTGGCAATTCGCACGCCAGAGGGCACAACGTAATCGGTCATTTGCGGGAACTTGTCGACGCCTTTGATCTCCAGCAGGCGACCGGCGGCGCGCGCCTTCATGCGTGCGGCGGGCACTTCGCCCACGGCGCAAGGGCCAAAGTTGGTCCAGGCCACGTTGGCCAGCAGACCAAAGATACCGGTCACGTTGGCGCCGTGCGGCAACACCAGGCGGTGGCTCAGCAAGTGCAGGCGCAGGTAGGCGTCGTGCGTGTCGGCAGGCGCGTCGGCCAGCGATTTGATTTCGGTGCGCACGGCGACCACGAAAGTGCCGCGCACGGCGCAGGCGGTCATTGCGTGGGCCACATCAGCGCCCAGAGCGGCCACCGCTTCGGCTTCGGTCAGGTGGGTGCTGCCGCTGGCGGTCACATCGCCCGCCAGTTCAGGGGCTGGGAACCAGGTGTCCAGCACGGTGCCGTCAGCGGCGAGGGTCGCGAGGCCAGTGGCGCGTGCGCCGGTGGTTTGGTAGGTGCTCATGCGTCTGCTCCGAAAAAATGGCCCGCAGTGCGTGCGGGCCGTTGGGAATCTGAAGGGGGGATTATCGGGGATGGCGGCTTTTGGCACCGACCGTCTTAAACGATGCCCATGTGAAATGAAATTTGGCCGGGTGTGAGACACCCATGACCAGTTTGGCCAACCGCAAGTTAGCCGCCCCCGGAATGGCTGGCCACGTACTGGCGCAGCACGCTGTCCATGAGCGATTGCCAACCCTGCCCGGTGGACTTGAAGTAGGCCAGCACCTCCGGGCTGTACCGCACGGACACCAGCTGTTTTTTGTTATCGGATTTGGGTCGGCCGCGCAAGCTTTTGAGGGGGACCATGGCCTTCAGTTGCGAGGGCGTGAGCGGCTGTGCATCCGGATCACTGCGGGCTGCGGTGGTGATGGCGTTGTCCTCTTGCAAACTTGGCATGCGGACAGTGGGGCGCTTAGAAATGGTCGACATAGTGCTTTACCTCGCGTCGATTGGCACGGCGAAGACTGATGATTCTTCGGGTTTGTGCGCGGTCAACAAATGCCACGAAGTACAGAATTTCGGTCTTGGGCGCAAGCGCGATCATTCGCCTTTCTTTGTACTCAAACCGATCATCAACCCATACCAGCGCGGATTCCCAGTCGAGTTCGTCGACCATGTCCAGTGACAGACCATGCTTGATCTGATTGGAGGCATCTTTGATCGGATCGAACTCGATATGCATTCTATTCATGTAGCTACTGAAAATCAACTTTTACTGCTGTGAAGGCCAGCCTTGAAGCGGACAAACTTCAAGCGCTGGCGGGCTCCACTCGCTTTAGCGCAGAAAACCCAGGCTGAACACCTGTGGGCGCAGCTTGTGGGTCAGGGCTTGATAGGCCACCTCAAAGGGGCTGAAGTTGATGGGGGCGGTGTCACCGCTTTTGTTGCGCTCGCCCAGGGCGTTGCGCACTTGGTACCAGCCCACATCGGCGCGGTTGAGTTTGTATTGGTCGCGCACGGTGCGCACGTCGGTGTGGGCAAAGTAGGCTGTCCACAAGCTGCGCCCGGCATCCAGCACCGCCGTGGCTTCGGCGGACAGGGTAATGTCTGCCAGGTACTGCACCATGAAGTCGGACTCGAAGCGGTCGGGGGCGTTGACTTCGGCCTCGGTGAAGGGGATGAAGTGGTTGACGATGGACCACTTTTGGCCGTTCCATTCCAGGTTGTTGGCGCTGGCGGTCAGGTTGCTGCCGTTGAACAGCATCCACAACAGGCAGTCGGTTTTGAACTCTTCTGTGAGTGGTTCGGTGGGTTGGAGAAATTGATCGCGGTCGTTGAGCCAGGTGGGTTTGATGATTCTGCGAACAGTAAAGATAATTGCTGCCTGCCAAATGTTTTGTGGGTTGATATAAAAACCGTCACCTTGTCCGTATGGTGCCGAAAACAACACGGTTTGCTGGTTTGCATGTTGCAGATCATTTTTTCCGCAATACATGTAGCCAATCGCCCCGTCTGACCACGCACTTACTCGCGGTGTGGAAGTTGCTGGGGCGATGCCATTCTTTAAAGGCAATGCAGGTTGATTGTTCTTCTTTGGCCGCTTCAGCCATACATTCAGCATTGATAAATTGGGTAAATTGAAAAAAGTTTTTTCTCCAATCGGTTTTACGGACTTATCAAATACATCGACTGCAATTGATGTGAAACTGCGTGCCTTTGAGTTTTTGTTGTCGGTTTCCCAGATCAAAAAACCGATAGGAAAATTGCCTTTAAGACCATCAAAAGATTTGCTGTGAACGATGAATCCACCCAAGTATTTGGCACGCCATACAGCTCTGAATTTTTCAAAATTTGGAGCATTGATGTACTTCATTTTGCTGAACATCGCTAACGTCGCAGATGGTATTTATTGCGCAACTCTGGCTACAAATTGTGTGAAGAGTTCGTTGCTGGCTTTTCCATACTGACCCATCGCCGCAGCAGCAAATTTGGTACTTGCAACCCCGGCTTTATTGCCAATGTCAGCACCCGTTCCAACCTCCGCATAAGGCGGATTGATCAACACCAAAATTTTTTTCCCCTCCGCAATGGCTTTGCGCAGCCCCGCAGGCACCTTGTTGCTCAGGGCGTAATCAATCTCGCCGTCTTCGGTGATGTCATCGTTCAGATAGTCGTATTGAAAGCGTTGCGCCGACACGCAGGTTTTGGTGGCTTTCATCACGTCGATGTCGGCTTGGTCCAGCGTGCTCATGTAGATGTTGCGCGGGTTGCTGTGTTTCACCTCCAGGTTGCCCACGCCGCAGCACATGTCCCAGACGATGTAGTCTTTTTGCCAGT
>NZ_JBIKHV010000188.1:0-2681 GCF_044361985.1 Limnohabitans sp.
TTTGTGGCCAGATCCAGCAGGGTTGGCAGCATGTCGACCAAGCTGCAATTTGCGCTGACCCGATGGCCTGTTTTGGCACCTGGTGCACTGATCAACAAGGGCACCCTGATCGAGTTTTGAAAGGGGGTGAATTTGTACCACATGCCCCGTTCACCCAACATTTCGCCATGGTCCGCGGTGAATATGATCACGGTGTTGTCGATGGCGTTGATTTTTTCCAGCGTGTCCAACAAGACCCCGACTTTGCTGTCGAGATAACTGACCATGCCGTAGTAAGCATGGCGAGCTGAACGGATATGTGCCTCCGTGACATGGTGCTCATCTTGACGAATCAGCTTGAAGTAACGTTGGCTCCAAGCATCGCGTTCTTCAAAAGGCATGAAGGGCACTTGGGGAAGGTCGATGTCTGCATCGTCATACAGGTCCCAGAATTCTTTGGAGATGGTGAAAGGGTTGTGGGGATGGGTGAATGACGAGACCAATAAAAATGGCCTGTCATCGTTGCGACGTGCATGGTCAAAGAGCCACTGAACAGACTGATTGGCCACGTCATCGTCGTAGTCCATTTGCAAGGAGCGCACGCATAAACCCGATTCCACAACGCCCCGCATGCTCATTTGACTGGGTGCGTAAGGTTCAATTTTTTTCTCCCAATTGGCTGTCCAGCCGAAATCAGAGGGGTAAATGTCGGTGGTCACCCGCTCCTCAAAGCCGTGTAATTGATCGGGTCCAACAAAATGCATCTTCCCCGACAAACAGGTGGCGTAACCCAATGATCTGAGGTAGTGGGCAAATGTGGGTACCGAAGCAGGAAACTCAGATGCATTGTCAAAAGCCCCGATGCGGCTTGAATACTGTCCAGACATCATCGCAAAGCGGGATGAAGCACAAATCGGGTTCGGGGTGTAAGCATTTTCAAAAACTGTTCCCATCGCCGCCAGTCGGTCTAAGTGGGGTGTCTTGACCAGAGGGTGTCCATAAAAGGGCAGGACGCTGGCGGCCAATTGGTCGGCTTGAATGAACAAAATATTGGGTTGAGAACTCATCGTGTCTTCCGTTAAAGTTTGCTGGTGGTACGGGCATGGTGTTTCTATCATGCTAACTTTAATCAGATTGGGGAATTCGCTGCCTAGGGGAGACCCTAGGAAAGTGATGCGTCGGATGCCAAAATATTTTGAACACAGTGCAAGCCCCCTGTATGCCCAGGTGGCAGATGCGATGCGCGAGCGCATCGTGAAGGGAATTTGGCCGATTGATGCGCAAATCCCAACCTTGCCCGCCTTGGCACTGGCGTTCGGTGTGGGCTTGATCACGGTCAGGCAGGCTGTACAACTTCTTAAAAGTGAGGGCTTGTTGGCACCCAAGCAGGGGCAAGGGACCTTTGTGTTGCGCAAACCAGAAACACATCCCCGCATGCAGGTGGAAAGCTCGTTGCAAGGACTGGCTGAGCTCTACCGGCGGCAGTCCCCACGGTTGATCACATTGGAAGACGGTTTTGCGCTTCCCGAACTGTCTGAAGAGGACGGCATCGCAGCCCCAAGTTACAAATTTTTGCGGCGCATCCATGCCAGCGAACGGCAATTCACCTCCGTGATCTCTGCCTATATCGATGAACGTGTTTTCAACTTGGCGCCTGAGCGGTTTCGCACCGAAACGGTCATTCCTGTTTTGATGGATTTGAAGGCCGTCAAAATTGGGTCAGCTCGACAGATACTGACCATCTCTACGGCCGGTGAAGATGCTGCCAATGCTTTGAACATTTCGGTATCGGCGCCAGTTGCCGAAGTCCGGCGTGTGATCTGTGGAGCGGATGGCACGGTGATTTATGTGGCAGATTTGACCTACAGGGGGGACTACATTCGGGTCGACATGAATTTGCTGGCCTGAGCCTTGGCGCTGGCGCAACAGGCGGCCACTGACAGGAAATCAAGCACAGGCAGCCACAGGCAAGAGAAAGAAAAAACGGGGCCAGTTCGCGCAGCCCTGCTTCACGCCGCTGGGGGGCGAATCAGTTCCAGCCAAGCACCGGCCAGTGCCGGCGTCGCAGCAGCGATGCGGCGGGAGGCGTACCAGACCAAGCCGTCCAGCGTGAACACCTCTCCCCCTGCTTCACGGATCAAGAGCACCCCGGCTGCGGCATCCCAGCTGCCCATGTCATGGGACCAAAATACATCGACCCTGCCCGCTGCCAGGTAAGCGAGCTCCAGCGCCATGCTGCCCGAGCGGCGCACACCGGCCACGTTGCTGACGACCCGGCCAAACTGGGCCAAATAGCTGGGCATGGAGGCCGCTTGGGGCTTGGGAAATACGGTGGCCGCCACGGCCAATGGCAAATGAGCTGTTGGGGCCACTCGCAGGGGGTGGCCGTTCAAGGTGCTGCCTTGCCCCAGTGCGGCGCTGAAGACCTCTTGGCGGCAGGGGTCGGCGATGCAGGCGGCGATGGGTTCGCCGTTAGACAGCAATGCAATCGACACGCTGAACTGCGGGTAGCCGCGCAAAAAATTCATGCTGCCATCGATCGGGTCAATCACCCACAGCAGACCCTCGCCCACCTGTGCCTGGGCGCTTTCTTCTCCCAGAAACCCGTGTGCTGGAAAAGTTGCGGCGATGCGGGCCCGAAGGTGGTCTTCGATGCGGCGGTCCAGCGCGCTGCACCAGTCACCGGCCGACTTGAACTCGAC
>NZ_JBIKHV010000189.1:0-2670 GCF_044361985.1 Limnohabitans sp.
AAAGCGTACGTGCCATGGTGCTTCCTTCAGTGCAGCTCGCCATTTTATGCGGATCCCATGGCTTGTTTGTCACCCTGGCTCGTGACGTCTTAAGCTTTGAGGGACTTGTGGTGGCAGCGCCGTGGCCGGCAAGGCCTCATCAGTCGCTTCGCGCCAGCAAATCGGCCTTGCGGGCCGCGGCACTGCCACCACAAGGTGGCTCTGAACAAGATGAAACCATGAAAAAAGCCCGCACGGAGCGGGCTTTGGGCTTGGGCATGAACCGGATCAACGCTGCACTTCGCGGCGTGGCGAGCCGACGAACAACTGGCGTGGACGACCAATTTTGTATTCGGGGTCGCTGATCATTTCGTTCAGTTGGGCAATCCAGCCGACGGTGCGGGCCAGCGCGAAGATGCCCGTGAACAGATTGACGGGGATGCCGATGGCACGTTGCACGATGCCGGAGTAGAAATCAACGTTGGGGTAGAGCTTGCGGCTGACAAAGTATTCGTCTTCCAGAGCGATTCTTTCGAGCTCTTTTGCAAGCTTGAAAAGCGGGTCGTTTTCCAGGCCTAGTTCTTTCAGAACTTCATCGCAAGTTTCCTGCATCAGCTTGGCGCGTGGGTCGTAGTTTTTGTAGACACGGTGACCGAAGCCCATCAGCTTGACGTTGGAGTTCTTGTCTTTCACCTGGTTCATGAATTCGCCAACCTTGGACACGCCGCCCATTTTCTGGATGTCTTCCAGCATGTTCAGGCAGGCTTCGTTGGCACCACCGTGAGCCGGGCCCCACAAACAGGCCACACCTGCTGCGATGGCTGCAAACGGGTTGGTACCGGAAGAGCCGCACAGGCGCACAGTCGAGGTGGAGGCGTTTTGTTCGTGGTCTGCATGCAAGATGAAGATGCGGTCCATGGCGCGTTCAAGTACGGGATTGACCTTGTACTCTTCGCAAGGCGTGCCGAACATCATGCGCAGGAAGTTGCCCGCGTAGGACAGTTCATTGCGGGGGTACATGAAAGGCTGGCCCACACCGTATTTGTAAGCCATGGACACCAGGGTCGGCATCTTGGCGATCAGTCGAATCGCAGCGATGTGGCGGTGTTCCGGGTTATTGATGTCGGTGCTGTCATGGTAGAACGCAGACAGAGCGCCCACCAGGCCCGTCAAGACAGCCATGGGATGGGCGTCACGGCGAAAGCCACGCAGGAAAAACTGCATCTGCTCATTGACCATGGTGTGGTTGTTCACCAGTTTATGAAAGTCCTTGCTTTGCTGACCCACAGGCAGTTCGCCATTGAGCAACAAATAGCAGGTGTCCAAGTAGTCGGCCTTGTTGGCCAATTGCTCGATGGGGTAGCCGCGGTAAAGCAGTTCGCCCTTGTCCCCGTCGATGTAGGTGATGGCGGACTGGCAGGAAGCTGTGGACAGGAAACCTGGGTCGTAGGTGAACATGCCACTTTGCGCATACAGCTTGCGAATGTCGATCACGTCGGGCCCGATGTTGCCCGAGTAAACGGGCATCTCGATGCTGGGGCTGCCATCGGAGAATGACAGGGTGGCTTTGTTCTCAGCGAGTTTCATGGTGGGTTTCCTCAGTAATTCCAGGTGTGATCCATTTAAGGTCAAGCTCTCAACATGTCCAGGACTTCGCACACCTCTTCGGTGCTGATCTCTGGCTGCAACGCCTTGCGGCGCAACAGCAAGTCCATGAGATCGTTGTCGGACAGGTCCATCAGCACATACATGCCGCGGGCCTGTCCAACGGTCAATCGAGAACCATGCCGATTGAAAAAGCGCTCGATGAACAAGTCGTTTTCAAGCAGGCCCCGCCGACTGCGCCAACGAAGCTTGCTCAGCGACCGCTCGCTCAAGGGAGCGAGACGGTCTGCGCCAAGCAAAGACGCGTCTTCAAGCAAAGGCGTGACCAGCATCAGACAGCGCGACGGACCATCATCTCTTTGATCTTGCCGATGGCCTTGGTGGGGTTCAGACCTTTGGGGCAAACGTCGACGCAATTCATGATGGTGTGGCAACGGAACAAGCGGTACGGGTCTTCCAGATTGTCCAGGCGCTCGGCCGTGCCCTCATCGCGGCTGTCTGCGATGAAGCGGTAGGCTTGCAGCAAACCCGCTGGGCCCACGAACTTGTCGGGGTTCCACCAGAAACTAGGGCAGGCGGTGGAGCAGCTGGCGCACAAGATGCACTCGTACAGACCGTTCAGCTCATCACGCTCTTCCGGGCTTTGCAGGCGCTCGGTTTCGGGCGGGATGGTGCTGTTGATCAGGTAAGGCTTGATCGAATGGTATTGCTTGAAAAACTGGGTCATGTCCACGATCACGTCGCGGATCACAGGCAAACCAGGCAGGGGTTTCAGCACGATGGTGCCTGGCAGGGTGTTCATGTTGGTGAGACATGCCAAACCATTTTTACCGTTGATGTTCATCGCGTCCGAACCGCACACGCCTTCGCGGCAAGACCGGCGAAAGGAGATGGTGGGATCCACAGCTTTGAGTTTCATCAAGGCGTCAAGCAACATGCGTTCATGGCCGTCCAATTCAACCTGGATGGTTTGCATATAAGGCTTGGCGTCCTTGTCAGGGTCGTAGCGGTAGATCTGGAAAGTACGTAGGGCCATGGATTAACTCCTGTTGGATTCTGGTGATGGGCCGCCGACCTGAGGTGAGC
>NZ_JBIKHV010000021.1:0-31738 GCF_044361985.1 Limnohabitans sp.
GTATGGCGGCGCTGAGCACCCCCACACCGCCCAACAGCCTAAAGTGCTGGAAATTTAAGGAGCCTTGAGATGATTGGTGAATGGAACAATGGCACAGGCCGTCGCAAATCCAGCGTCGCCCGCGTGTTTCTGAAAAAAGGCACTGGCAAGATCACGGTCAACGGCAAGGACATCCAAGCCTACTTCGGCCGTGAAACTTCGATCATGATCGCCAAGCAACCCCTCATGTTGACCAACCATGCCGAAACTTTCGACATCATGATCAACGTGCATGGCGGTGGTGAGTCCGGTCAAGCCGGCGCTTCGCGCCACGGCATCACCCGCGCCCTGATTGACTACGATGCAACGCTCAAGCCTGTGCTGAGCCAAGCTGGTTTCGTCACGCGCGATGCCCGTGAAGTGGAACGTAAAAAGGTCGGTCTGCACGGCGCTCGTCGTCGTAAGCAATTCTCGAAGCGTTAATCCGCTTTCTGTTTGTCAAAAAGCCGCAACGGTTTGCCGTGGCGGCTTTTTGCTTTTGGGGGGCAGCTTCAAAAGCCCATAAGCGCAGTAGCGTTACTGCTTGGTCAGGGCCGTAATTCCCGACCAACGCGCTATACTATTTCTCATTGAACGGAGAAACACCATGAGCGCTCTTGCAGAAAATATCCAGACCGAAATGCCCACGCCCATTGTCTTTACCGACAGTGCCGCTGCCAAAGTGGCCGACCTGATCGCTGAAGAGGGCAACCCTGATTTGAAATTGCGTGTGTTTGTCCAAGGTGGCGGGTGCTCTGGTTTCCAGTACGGTTTCACCTTTGACGAAATCACCAACGAAGACGATACGACCATGAGCAAAAACGGTGTGTCCTTGTTGATCGACGCAATGAGCTACCAGTACCTCATTGGTGCAGAGATCGATTACAAAGAAGACCTCCAGGGCGCACAGTTCGTCATCAAGAACCCAAATGCCACATCCACATGCGGTTGCGGTTCTTCATTCTCAAGCTAAAAGCGTAGGCTGGCGAGCCTGGGCTCGCAGTGCATCACCGGGGGTAAACTGCCCCTAACACACGGGCGCCTCTGGCGCCCGTGACGCTTGGCAGGCTCGCTGTCTCGCGTCGAATGTTTTTGTAGGCCAGCCATGCAAATGCGGCTGCCTCCACTTGCAAAGGGGGTAAACCTCTTGCGCCGCTGTTGATGACTTGCAAATCTGGCAAATGGTGGGCCAGTCGACGCATCAGTTGCGCGTTCAAAGCGCCACCCCCACACACAATCAACTCCTCAGCCTTGATCGCATACCGCTGGACATCGCTTGCACAAGACAGGGCAGTGAACTCGGTCAAAGTGGCCTGAACGTCTTGCGTTCTGAGTGGGGTGTCTGAAGGCAAATGCGCCTGCAGCCACGCCGGGTTGAACAGGTCACGCCCCGTGCTTTTGGGGGGTGACCGGTGCAAAAAGCCTTCGGCCATGAACTGGCCCAGCAACTCGGACAAAACGAGGCCTTGTGATGCCCAGGCGCCATCCCGGTCAAAGGCTTGCCCGGTGTGTGTTGCACACCAGAAATCCATCAAGGCATTGCCAGGGCCGCAGTCCCAGCCCAGCACGGCGCCATTGGGCTGAAGAATGCTGAGGTTGGAGATGCCTCCGATGTTGAGTACCGCTACGCAAGCGCCAGGGCGAGCGAACACGCCATGGTGAAAGGCTGGCACCAGCGGTGCGCCCTGGCCGCCCGCAGACAGATCGCGGTTGCGAAAGTCGGCCACCACGTCGATATCGGTGAGTTCGGCGAGCAAGGAGGGGTTGATCAGTTGCAGCGTGTAGCCCACGGCTGCTTGCTGGCGTGCGGTGTCACCATCAAATTCAAGGGGGCGGTGACGCACAGTTTGCCCATGCGCGCCGATGGCTGTGATGTCTACTGCTTGCAAACCGCTTTGCAGCAGCAGAGCCTGAACCACCTCGGCATAACGGCGCGCGATCTGATTGCCAGCCAGTGAGCTGCGGTGTAATTCGTTTGGGCCACTTTGGTTGATTGCCATCAACTCGGCTTGGAAAGGGGCGTCAAAAGCCACAAAAAAATGGGCTTCGACCTTTACCTGCCCCTGTGCGTCAATGTGTGCCAATACGCCATCAACGCCGTCGAGCGATGTGCCTGACATCAGGCCAATGAAGTACGCAGTCATCGGGAGGGGCGGTGAAAGTGCATTGGTTTGGGGCCGGGCTGCAGTGACGCTGCAGGTCAAGGACGCATCGGACCAGGAAGCAGTCAAAGTGCTGCGGCATACCCAGCAAGGGCTTCGCAGCCCTTGAAGATCACTGCACCGCGCCTTCTCTCATTTGTGCTGCGGCCTGCAGCTGTGACTTGGCCTGCTCAGAAACCGACTTGAAGCGTGCCATGGCGGCTGGGCTGAGGGGCGTGCTTTGGGCTTGCTGGATCAGCTTTTGGGGATCAACGTGTGTGCCGTTCACGCGAAATTCAAAGTGCAGATGGGGGCCTGTAGACCAGCCAGTGGTGCCCACGGCCCCGATGGCTTGGCCCTTTTGCACAGTTTGACCCTTTCGTACCTGAATCCGGCTGAGGTGGGCATAAACGGTGGAATGGTTGTTGCCGTGCCGAATGATCACCGTGTTGCCATAACCGCCTTGCACACCTGCGAATTCGACAACGCCATCGCCCACGGTCTGGGCGGGTGTGCCAGTTGGCGCCGCATAGTCCACGCCAAGGTGCGCTTTCATGGTCTGGAAGATGGGGTGCAGGCGCATGGCAAAACCACTGGTCTTGCGGGAAAAAGCCACGGGTGATGCCAGGTAAGTTCGGCTCAGACTTTTGCCATCCATGCCGTAGTAATTGCCTTTTTGGCCAGGCTCTTGGTGCCAGACGGCTTCGTAAGTCTTATTGCCGTTGTTGAAGTCGGCCGTCAAGACGCGGCCAGTGCGGATCGGCTCACCATCGGCTTCCAAAACTTCATAGACCACTGAAAACCGGGCACCCTTGCGCAAACTGCGGTGAAAGTCGATCTGGTTGGAGAAAATATGGGTCAGCTGGCTGATGACGGCATCGGGCAGGCGGGCTTCATCGGCAGAGTCGTAAAGAGAACTCGCCACGGTGCCACCGGTCATGCGGATGCTGGTGGTCATCGGTGAGGTTTCCAGGGCCGCTTTCAAGCCCTGCTCAGTCCGCTGAATCACCAAGCGCTGGAAAAAAGTATCGGATTCGTTGTTGAGCCAGCGGACATTGATCTGGCTTAAGCGTTGTTGTCCATCCGCTTCAGCCACGACGGAGCGCCCAGCTTGCTTCAGCGCCTGTTTGGCCAATGGGTTGGTGCGCAAATATTGGGCAGCTTCCGGGTCAACCAAGCCCAGACGGCGCAGCAAACTTTCAGCCGTGTCTGAAGAACGGGTGCTGTCGGTGCGTGTCAGGCGCATCTCGATCAGGTCAAGAGAAAGGGCCTGGTCTTCCAGTTTTGCAATCGCGACAGGCACCACCACCGTGGTGACGGGTTGTTCGGCAATGTCGGGGCCGAGGTTGGCGATGGCGAATGCGCCACCACCGCCAGCCAGCAAAATGGCGGCCAGCGTGGCGCTGATGGTTTTGGGGTGTCGAGTCAGCCAGCGTGCCAAAGCCTGGACTGGCAACACCAGTTGCGGGTGCTGTCCATCCAGCCAAGCCAGCATGCGCTGGGTGGCGATCAGCAAAGCACCCAGCACAGCGGTGCAAAGGAACAGGAAGCCGACGAACAGTGAGACCAGCCGGGACTGGATTGAGGAGATAAATGACATCAATTCGGGAGTGTTTCACGTCCCCCATCGTTTTAGCGATGAGGTGCCGCGATCTGCACATTCAGGCCGCCCTAAAATGGGCGACTTGTAGATTTCGAGCCATTGTACCGGTCTATACCCCTTTGACTTCAGAAAAAACCCTTATGAATCAAGCGCTTGTTACAAAATTCCCGGTCACGGACAAGACCCTTAATGCTTTGGAAGTCACCTTGAGGGGGTGCGACGAGCTGATTCCCAAAGAGGACTGGCTGCAAAAGCTGGCCAAATCTGAGTCTACGGGCGTTCCTTTGCGCATCAAACTGGGCTTGGACCCGACGGCGCCTGACATTCACATAGGCCACACCGTGGTGCTCAACAAAATGCGCCAGTTGCAGGATCTGGGCCATCAGGTCATCTTTTTGATCGGCGATTTCACCAGCCTGATCGGGGATCCTTCGGGGCGCAACAGCACCCGCCCGCCCCTCACACCCGAGCAGATCAAGCTCAACGCAGAGACTTATTACAAGCAGGCCAGCCTGGTGTTGGACCCTGCCAAAACCGAAATTCGTTACAACAGTGAGTGGTCGCTGCCCTTGGGCTCCATGGGCATGATTCAGCTGGCGGCCAAGTACACCGTGGCCCGCATGATGGAGCGCAATGACTTCCATGACCGATTCAAGGCAGGCACGCCGATTTCGGTGCACGAATTTTTGTACCCCCTGATGCAGGGCTACGACTCGGTCGCCCTTGAATCGGACCTGGAGCTGGGCGGTACCGACCAGAAGTTCAACCTGCTGATGGGCCGCCACTTGCAAGCCGAATACGGGCAGGCGCAGCAATGTATTTTGACCATGCCGCTGCTGGAGGGACTGGACGGCGTGGACAAGATGTCCAAATCCAAAAACAACTACATCGGGATTGCGGAGGCACCCAACACCATGTTTGCCAAGGTGTTGAGCATTTCCGACACGCTGATGTGGCGTTGGTACACCTTGCTGTCGTTCAAGTCGATGCCAGAAATCGAGGCTTTGAAAAAAGAAATCGAAGGTGGGCGCAATCCCAAGGACGCCAAGGTCATGCTGGCCAAAGAGATCACAGCCCGCTTTCACAACATGGCCGCAGCCGATGCCGCCGAACAGGACTTCGTCAACCGCAGCAAGGGCGGCGTGCCCGATGACATCCCTGAAGTGTCTTTGACAGGGGCTCCGATGGGCATCGGGGCCTTGCTCAAGTCAGCCGGGCTGGCGCCATCGACCACGGAGGCGGGGCGCTTGGTGGACGGTGGGGGCGTGCGAGTTGACTCCAGTGTGGTCAGCGACAAGGGCTTGAAACTCGAAGCGGGCACTTACATTGTTCAGGTGGGCAAGCGAAAATTTGCCAAGGTGACGCTGGCTTGACCGGGGGGTGGCGCACGGTGTGCTCATCCCATAGGGTTATCCTGAGCCCATGAAAATCATTGACTCTTGGATGAACCCCACGCGCATGCTGTGGGCTTCGGTGGTGGTGGCCTTGGTCACGATTGGCCTGAAAACAGGGGCCTGGTGGCTGACCGATTCGGTGGGTTTGCTGTCGGATGCGATGGAGTCGCTGGTCAACCTGGCCAGCGCCATCTTTGGTTTGATGATGGTCACCATCGCAGCGCGCCCGGCCGATGAGGCGCACCCTTACGGCCACCACAAGGCCGAGTATTTTTCTTCCGGTTTTGAGGGCATCCTGATCGGGGTGGCCGCGCTGGGCATCATCTGGGTGGCGGTTCATCGCCTGTTTGATCCTCAGCCCATCGAGCAAGTCGGCTGGGGCCTGGCCTTGTCGGTGGGCAGTTCGGCCCTGAATGGCTTGCTGGCCTGGTTGATGTTTCGAGCAGCGCGGCAGCACCGCTCGCTGGCGCTGGAAGCCGATGCCCGCCATCTGGTGACCGATGTCTGGACCTCGGCCGGGGTGGTGGTGGGCATTGTCCTGGTCAGCATGACGGGCTGGCTGTGGCTGGATGCGGCAGTGGCGATCGGTGTGGCCCTGAATATTTTGAAAGAAGGCTGGAGCCTGATCTGGCGCTCATCCCAAGGCTTGATGGACGAGGCGCTGGAGCCCGAGATCCTGGCCGATGTCCAAAAGGTGCTGAATGACTTTACACACCAGCGTGGCGAGACAGAGATCATCCGCTTTGACCATCTGAACACCCGCAAGGCCGGGCAGCGCCGTTTTGTGGACGTGCACATGCACATGCCCGCCAGTTGGACCTTGGGCCGGGCTGCCGCTTTGCGTGGCAGTGTGGAGCAGGCCCTGATGAGCGAAGTCCCCGGATTGCGCGCCACCATTCAGCTTTTGCCCAGCGATGTGGAAGCGCACTTCGACGACCCACGGGATTTGAAATGATCGCACTGCTCCAGCGCGTGACTGAAGCCTGTGTCCAGGTCGATGGCGAAGTGGTGGGGCAGATCGGTGTGGGCTTGCTGGTGCTGTTGTGCGCTGAGAAGGGCGATACCGAAGCGGTGGCCGACAAGATGCTGGCCAAGGTGCTGAAGTTGCGCATCTTCAGTGATGCTGCAGGCAAGATGAACCTGAGCCTGCAGGACGTGGGCGGTGGCCTGCTGGTGGTGAGCCAGTTCACGCTGGCGGCCGATGTGGCCGGTGGCAACCGCCCCAGCTTCACCCAGGCCGCAGCGCCTGAAGAAGGGCTTCGTCTGTACGGGCATTTTGTGGCGCAAGCCCGAAAAGCCCACCCGGAGGTGCAAACCGGGCGCTTTGCCGCCGACATGAAAGTGTCCCTGGTCAACGATGGGCCGATCACGATTCCGATGCGCATGACGGCCTGAGGTTTTGTCGAGGGGTGTCCAACGATAATCCCGGCATGACTGCAACTTCTTCTGCCGCGACATCTGCTCGCTTTGACCAGCTTCAGCTGGCCCCCGCCACCCTTCAAAACCTTGAACAACTGGGCTACACCCAGATGACGCCCATTCAGGCCGCCAGCTTGCCGCTGACCCTGGCAGGGCAAGACCTGATCGCGCAGGCCAGCACCGGCAGCGGCAAAACGGCCGCATTCGGGCTGCCGCTGATTGAGCGCCTGCAGAGCGCAGGGTCACCCAGCACCGCCATCCAGGCCGTGATTTTGTGCCCCACGCGCGAGTTGGCCGATCAGGTCACCCAGGAAATCAGGCGCCTGGCCCGCGCACGCCAAAACGTCAAAGTGGTCACCTTGTGCGGTGGCGTGCCCTTGCGCGGCCAGACCGTGAGCCTGGCGCATGGCGCCGATGTGGTGGTGGGCACGCCTGGCCGCATCCTGGACCATCTGGAGCGGGGCTCGCTCAGTCTGGCGGGCGTGAACACCTTGGTGCTCGATGAAGCTGACCGCATGCTGGACATGGGCTTTTTCGATGACATCGCCAAGTTGGTTCGCCAGTGCGCCAAAGACCGGCAAACCTTGCTGTTTTCGGCCACTTACCCGGAAGGCATCGCCAAGCTGGCGGCGCAGTTCATGCGTGCCCCGCAAACGGTGAAGGTTCAGGCGCAGCACAGCGCGCACAAAATTAGCCAGATTTGTTACGAAGTGAGCGAAAGCCAGCGACTGGATGCCGTGTCCAAACTGCTGGCGCATTTCCGGCCAGAGCGCACGCTGGCCTTTTGCAACACCAAGCAGCAATGCCGTGATCTGGTGGCCGTGCTGCAGGCGCAGGGTTACAGTGCCTTGGCCTTGTTTGGCGAGCTGGAGCAGCGCGAACGCGACCAAGTGCTGGTGCAGTTTTCCAACCGCAGTTGCTCGGTGCTGGTAGCGACCGATGTCGCCTCGCGTGGCCTGGACGTGGAAGGTCTGGAAGCCGTGATCAACGTCGATGTGACGCCCGACCCCGAAATCCACATCCACCGGATCGGCCGCACTGGACGGGGCGACGCCGAAGGGCTGGCGCTGACGCTGGCCAGCATGGACGAAATGGGTTCGGTCGGCAAGATCGAGCTGATGCAGGGCCGCGAGTCCATTTGGGCGCCGATTTCTGGTTTGACCCCAGCCCCCGGAGGCCTCTTGCAACCGCCCATGCGCACTTTGCAAATCGTCGGTGGCCGCAAAGAAAAAATCCGTGCTGGCGATGTCATGGGCGCGCTGGCTGGCGAATGCGGCCTGACCCGTGAGCAGGTGGGCAAGATCAATGTGAACGAGTTTTCGACTTATGTGGCGGTGCAAGCGGCATTGGCTAAAAAGGTCGAGGCGCAGTTGTCGCACGGCAAGATCAAGGGCAAGAGTGTCAAGGTGCGGTTGCTCTGACGGTTTTGTCTTTTGCGGTGGACGGTGTGTGAGGGGATGCGGCGGGTTCCTCATACCGGGGTACCGAAAATCGTCACCCGCCGCATCCCCTCACACACCTTGCGGTGGTTTTGGCATTGGTTCGGCCAACGGCGTTTATCGCTTTGTTTCGGCCTCAATCGCTCAAACTAGAAATAAGGGTTCTTCAGCCCCAAGCCCGCCAAGATATCGATCTCATAGGCCTCCATCTCCTCGGCATCGGCCTCGCTGGTCTCATGGTCCCAGCCCTGCGCGTGCAAAGTGCCGTGCACCAGCAAATGCGCATAGTGCGCCGCCAGCGTCTTGCCCTGCTCTTTGGCCTCACGTGCTACCACCGGTGCGCACAACACCAGATCGGCCATCACCACTGGCGCTTGCTCGTAATCAAACGTCAGCACATTGGTGGCGTAGTCCTTTTTTCGGTAACTCTGGTTCAGCGCGCGTCCTTCCTCTTCGCCCACGATGCGCACCGTGATTTCGGCGTCATCGGCCAGGGCGTGGCGAATGGCGCGGGCAACCGCATGGCGGGGCAGGGCGGCGCGGTGGCGGGCTGCATAGGGGATGTCGCCAAATTGCAGGGAAAGTTGGAGTTGTTGCAGGGCCATGGGGTTCGCAGGGGTGTTCAATCGTCGGTGGGCAGAGGCTTGCGGCGGGTCGTGACGCCCGCACGCATGGGGGCGCTGCCCTGCGCATCGTAGGCGTCGACGATGCGGGCAACCAGGGGGTGACGCACCACATCGGCACTCGAAAATCGGGTGAAGGCGATGCCCTTGACGCGTTTGAGCACCCGCTCGGCATCGATCAGACCACTGAGCTGGCTTTTGGGCAGGTCGATTTGGCTGACGTCGCCAGTGACCACCGCCTTAGCGCCAAAGCCGATCCGTGTCAGGAACATCTTCATCTGTTCGGTGGAGGTGTTTTGTGCTTCGTCCAGGATCACGAACGCGTTGTTGAGTGTGCGCCCGCGCATGAAGGCCAGCGGCGCGATCTCGATGGCGTTGCGCTCGAAGGCCTTTTGTACTTTGTCGTAACCCATCAAATCGTACAGCGCGTCGTACAAAGGGCGCAAATAAGGGTCGACCTTTTGCGACAGGTCGCCGGGCAAAAAGCCCAGTCTTTCACCGGCTTCCACGGCTGGCCGCGTCAATACGATGCGCTGGACACTGGCCCGCTCCAGCGCATCCACCGCACAGGCCACGGCCAGGTAGGTTTTGCCGGTGCCCGCAGGGCCGATGCCAAAGGTGATGTCGTGCGTGGCAATATTTTCAAGGTAGGCCGCTTGTACAGGCGTGCGGGCCTTCAGGTCAGCACGGCGGGTCTGCAAATCTGGTGGCGTCATGCCTGTCTCGGCGGCGGGGTCTCCGGCCAGCATCAATTGCACCATGTCGGGGGCAATTGGGCGGTCGGCGCGCTCGTAAATGGCTTGCAATATTTCCATGGCACGCACTGCCACGGCCTTGGGGCCGTCCACCTTGAACTGCTCATGGCGGTGCGCTATGCCCACTTGCAGGCCTGCTTCGATCGTGCGCAGATGCGCGTCCATCGGACCGCACAGGTGTGCCAGGCGTGTATTGTTGTGCGGGGTGAAGGTGTGTCTGACGATCAAGTGGATAATCCTGTCCGTGGTGGTATCGCTGGGTTATTTGCAGGCCGAGGAGCCCCGATTCTCCTCCATATCAATGCAACCTAAAGGCCCTCCATGATTGGCAAACTCACTGGCATCCTGAGCGACAAGAACCCCCCCGAGGTGGTGGTGGACTGCCATGGCGTTGGCTACGAAGTCAACGTGCCCATGAGCACCTTTTACAACTTGCCTGCGACCGGTGAAAAAGTCAGTCTGGTCACGCACTTTGTGGTGCGCGAGGATGCGCAGATTCTTTATGGCTTTGCCACCTTGGCCGAGCGTGAGGCTTTTCGCCAGCTCATCAAAATATCCGGCGTCGGCCCCCGCACGGCCTTGAGCGTGTTGTCGGGCATGAGCGTTTCAGACTTGGCGCAGGCCATCAGCACGCAAGAGGTCGGGCGCTTGGTCAAAGTGCCGGGCATTGGCAAGAAAACCGCTGAGCGCCTGTTGCTCGAACTCAAAGGCAAGCTGGGGGGTGATCTGGGCGGCCTGTTTGCCACGAACACCAGCGATGCTCAAAACGACATCCAGCAAGCCTTGCTGGCACTGGGCTACAGTGACAAAGAGGCGGCTGCTGCCCTCAAGAGCCTGCCTGCCGATGTGGGCGTGAGCGAGGGCATCAAGCTGGCGCTCAAGGCCCTGAACAAATGAAGGCGAACTGAGACATGAGCATCCGCACCGACGATTTCGCCCCGCAGCCCGAACCCCGAGTCATTTCGGCGGCGCCGGTCTCCCACCATGAAGAGGCGATTGAGCGCGCTCTGCGCCCCAAGCTGCTCGACGAATATGTCGGTCAAGTCAAGGTGCGCGAGCAACTGGAAATTTTCATCAGCGCCGCCAAAATGCGTGAAGAGCCGCTGGACCATGTGCTGCTGTTTGGCCCACCCGGCTTGGGTAAAACCACGCTGAGCCACATCATCGCGGCCGAGCTGGGGGTGAACCTGCGCCAGACCAGTGGCCCTGTGCTCGAAAAGCCGAAAGACCTGGCTGCGCTTTTGACCAATCTTGAGCGCAATGATGTGCTGTTCATTGACGAAATTCACCGTCTTTCGCCCGTGGTCGAGGAGATCTTGTACCCCGCGCTGGAGGACTACCAGATCGACATCATGATCGGCGAAGGCCCTGCCGCCCGCAGCATCAAGCTTGATTTGCAACCTTTCACGCTGGTGGGCGCCACCACCCGCGCTGGCATGCTCACCAACCCGCTGCGTGACCGCTTTGGCATCGTCTCTCGGCTCGAGTTTTACACGCCCGAAGAGTTGACCCGCATCGTCACCCGCAGCGCGGGTTTGCTCAAGGCGCCGATCGATGCCGCAGGCTCTTTTGAGATCGCCCGACGTTCACGTGGCACGCCGCGCATTGCCAACCGGCTGCTGCGCCGGGTGCGTGACTATGCCGACGTCAAGGGCGATGGCACCATCCACAAAGGCCTGGCGGAGTCGGCTCTGGTCATGTTGGATGTGGACCCGGAAGGCTTTGACCTGATGGACCGCAAACTGCTGGAAGCCGTGATCCACCGATTTGACGGCGGCCCGGTTGGGTTGGACAACATCGCCGCCAGCATCGGTGAAGAACGCGACACCATCGAAGACGTGATCGAGCCGTATCTGATTCAGCAGGGTTATTTGCAACGCACACCGCGCGGTCGCATGGCCACCTTGGCCGCGTTCAAACATTTGGGGGTCACGCCGCCCAAGTCGTTTGGCGACCGACTCTGATCGGTGCAGTTGCAGCTTGCATGAGGTTTGCATTCACCTTCGCAGATGAATGCAAATCCGAACCCTTCAGGTCGTTGTTTCGTCTTTGCCCAGCGCATCCAGGTGCGAGGTATCGCCCCAGCCCACCAGTGAAAGACCTTGAGGTGTCCACAGCAGCCGGTTGACGGCGGTGTTGGTCAGCTGCCAAGTGCGTGGGGCTTGCAGCGATAGGTGGGTTGCAGCGCGGTACAAGACGTCCAGCACGCCGCCGTGCACAACCAGGACGATTTGCTGGCCTGGGTGTGGTGCTGCCAGTTCATCCACAGTTTTCAGGATGCGCTCGTGCAGCGTGAGCAAAGATTCGCCACCACCGGGGGGGGGTCCATTCGGGCACACGCTTGCGCCATTGAAAGGCGTGCTCGGGCAGCTCGGCTTCGATTTCGGAAAATGTGCGGCCCTGAAATACACCAAAATGCCGCTCGCGCAGACCTGCATGCACCGTGACGGTCTGGCCCATGGCCTGTGCAATCGCGCTGGCCGTGGTGTGGGCCCTTGACAGGTCACTGGCATAAATGGCATCCACCGTGTCACGCTGCAACAAGGCTTGCGCCAGATGGCTGGCTTGTCGTAGCCCCGCTTCGTTGAGTGGAATGTCCAGGTGCCCCTGAAGACGGGTGTCCACGTTCCAGGCGGTTTCTCCGTGGCGAATGGCCAGAATGCGGGTGGCGTCCATGAAGTCCTTGGTTCAGCGTGGCAGTTCGATGTTCACCCGACGCAGCCCTGCCGGCGGGTTCGGAAAGTTGGCCAGAGCGGCTTGAAAAAGGGTCGCAAAAATGGTGGTGTTGTCTCGCCAGGGCCCATCGTGTGAGGCCCGGGTTTCGTAGACGACCTGGCCTGTCTTGAGATCGCGCATGATCAACCCCACTTCTCGGTGGTAATGCGTGGGTGGTGGAAAGCGCATGCCCAGGCCCAAGCCAACATGAGGTCCGAGGCCGCTGCCCAAGTAGACGTTCCCGTAGGGTGTCCAGCCCGGAGGCAAAGGGCGACCCCAAGGGTCGGCCAGGTACTGCACCCCCGAAAAATTCACCAGCACGCTGATTTGAGCGCCCGCATCGTCGCGGACCAGGCCCACAGCGGTCATGGCCGCTTGGGCCTGTTGCTCGGCCAGTCCTGCTTCGGGGTTGTTGACTTGCGAGGGCAGCCGTTCAAAGCGGTATTTGGCGCCTTGCAAGCTCATCCCGCTTGGCACGGCGGCCACCGACACCACGTCGCTGTCGATGATGCGCATCGAGGCACAACCGGTCAGCAGGCTCAAGGCCAAAACGGTGGCCAGCCCCAGTAAACGTTTCAATGGATGTTGCATGACACACCTCCCAAGGTGAGTTACACCGAGATCACCTGAATTCCCGGCAAACCAGGTTCAGAAAAACTTTCCTCATCAAAGGCCTTGTCTCCTTCATCCGATTCGATGCCGGTGATTTTGAGACTTTTGAAGCCATGCAATTTGGTATCCATCAAATGCGAAGGGACCACGTTCTGCAGGGCTGAAAACATGTTTTCAATGCGGCCAGGATACTTTTTTTGCCACTCGCGCAGCATATTGCCGATCTGCAAGCGCTGCAGGTTTTCTTGGCTGCCGCACAGTGTGCAGGGGATGATCGGGAACTGTCGGTGCTCTGCCCAACGGATCAGGTCCGTCTCGGCCACATAGGCCAGCGGCCGGATCACCATGAACTCGCCGTTATCGCTGACCAATTTGGGCGGCATGCCCTTGAGTTTGCCGCCAAAAAACATGTTCAAGAAGAAAGTCTGCAGCATGTCATCGCGGTGGTGGCCCAGAGCCAGCTTGTTGCATTTGAGCTCACGCGCAACGCGGTACAAAATGCCTCGCCGCAGGCGAGAGCACAGGCTGCACATGGTCTTGCCTTCAGGAATCTTGTCCTTGACGATCGAATAAGTGTCCTGCGTTTCGATATGAAATTCCACGCCCAGTTCCTTCAGGTAGGCGGGCAGGATGTGCTCCGGGAAACCGGGCTGCTTTTGGTCCAGGTTGACGGCCACCAGCTGGAAGTCGACTGGGGCGCGGGCCTTCATCTTGAGCAGGATGTCCAGCATGCCGTAGCTGTCCTTGCCGCCCGACATGCAGACCATGATGCGATCGCCTGCTTCAATCAGGTTGAAGTCGGAGATGGCCTGGCCCATCTGACGGCACAGGCGCTTTTCCAGTTTGTGGGTTTCGCGTTCGATCTTCGCGGCCTTGGCCGCATCGCTCACCTCGGGCTCGATCCAAGTGTTGTTGGTTGCTGTGTTCATGGCTTCACCACTGTCCTGTTTCCATGCGAATGGCCACTTCGCAGTCTTCAAAAATTTCAAGTTTGGCAATCTTGACGCGCACCCCCAGCACGCCCGGCAATTGCATCAGGCGGTTAGAGAGTTTGCCGATCAGTGTTTCCAGCAGGTTGACATGCTCGGCGGTGCATTCCTCAATGATGATTTTGCGCACTTTGCGGTAGTCCAGCACGTGCATGATGTCATCGTCGCTGGGCAAAACCGCTTGAGAGCCCAGGTTCAGCTCGGCGTCAACCTGGATCGGTTGCGGATCGATTTTTTCGTGTTCCAGGATGCCCAGGTTGGCATCAAAGCGCAAACCGGTGAGCTCCAGGGTTTGGTGTCCGGCAGGGGTTTTCATGGGGCAGATTTGATCTTGAAAATTTCAACCCCGACCGCTTCGCAGTCTGGGTACACATCGGGTTTGCAGGTGGATAAGCGCACGGCCTGCACCTGCGGGTGCGCGATCAGCTCGCGCATCAAATCGTCGCAAAGGGTTTCTTGCAGCACGATGTGGCCTTGTGCCACGCGCCGGGCAATCACCTCGCGGATGAAGTCGTAATCCACCACTTCGGACAATTCGTCTTGCATGGGGGTGGATGCGCTGTAGGGCACGAACAACTCCACGTTGAAGACGATGCGCTGAGGACCGAGCTTTTCAAAGTCGTGTGCGCCGATGCGCACATCCACCGTGTGGTTGCGCAGAAACAGGCGGCGGCAGTTCAGCGCCAAATGTGTCATGACGTCGCTCATGGGGCGGCTTTCGTGTGGGCTTGTTCAAGGGGGTCGGACAAGAACATCACATCGCGCGCCAAGGGAACCAGGTGCTGGCCATTGTCCACGCAGACCGTGGTGCCGGTGATGCAGGGGTTTTGGGCCAAAAACAGGCAAGTGGCGGCCACTTGTGCTGGGTCGATCGGCTCGCGCAACAGGTTCACGCGGCTGTTCCGGTCAAAGTTCTCTTGGGTTTGCGGACCGCTCAAAAACATCAGGCCTGGGGCCACGCCGCAAACGCGCAAGGGGGCCAGAGCTTGCGCCTGCAAAGCCACCGAGCGCTCCAGCGCCAATTTGGAGACGGTGTACGAAAAATAGTCCGGGTTCAGGTTGAACACCTTCTGGTCTAGGATGTGGACCACGCTGCGCTGGCCGGATTTGGCGTCGGGCGCAGCTTGCCGGGCCATGAGCGAGGCCAGCATCATGGGCGCGATCAAATTCACTTCGATTTGCTGGCGCGCGCCGGGCAAGTCCATGTTGATGCCCTCGTCCGGTTCGAACAGCGAGGCGTTGTTCACCAAGCAGTCGAGCGGGCCGTGGCTTTGCGCGATCTGCGCCATCATCTGTTCGACTTGTTCGCTCTGTGCCAGATTGGCTTGCACGCATTCCACATGGCTCCCTGCAGCCTGCAACTCAGCCTGCAGCGCCTTGGCCGCATCGATCGAGCGCTGGTAATGGCACCACACGCGCCAGCCGGCCGCCGCAAATTGGCGAACAATCGCTGCGCCCAGGCGGTGCGCGCCTCCGGTGACCAGAACTTGTTTCATGGGTAGATGGACTGACAGCTCGGGCTGTACAGAATAAAGAAGACCAAAAAAGAAACCAATTATCGGGCAAGCCGCGCATGCGAGCCCCTTTTCGCCCATATTGCCCCCCAAAGATGCCATGGCCCTTCGGCGACAATCACCGCGTGAACCCGTCAAATGCCATCGGCCCCTCAGAATTGCACCAACGTATCCAGCACGCCATCGCCCAAGCTGGCGGCTGGCTGGGATTTGACCGTTTCATGGCGATGGCGTTGTATGAGCCGGGTCTGGGTTATTACGCCAATGCGCTGCAAAAATTTGGCACCATGCCCTCTTCGGGCAGCGATTTCGTGACCGCACCGGGCATGTCCCCGCTTTTTGGCCAGACCTTGGCGATCCAAGTGCGCCAGGCCCTGGAGGCCACGTGGACCCGCGAGGTGTGGGAGTTTGGTGCCGGCACCGGCGCCCTGGCATTGCAGTTGTTGGACAGTCTGGGCGATGCCGTGCACAGGTACACCATCGTCGACTTGTCGGGCAGCTTGCGCGCCCGCCAGGCAGACACCTTGCTGAAGTACGCCGACAAGGTGCGCTGGCTCGATGCTTGGCCAGATGCCATCGAGGGTGTGGTGGTGGGCAACGAGGTGCTGGATGCCATGCCCGTGCAACTGCTGCAGCGCACACAAGGCGTGTGGCATGAAAGAGGCGTGATCTCGGCTGGCGAGGGTTTTGCCTGGCAAGACCGAGTCACCGACTTGCGTCCGTCTATCGACATCGAAGGCGAACACGATTACCTGACCGAGATCCACCCCCAGGCCGAGGCCTTTGTCGCCAGCCTGGCCGAGCGGCTGTTGGCGGGCCGGGGTGGTGCCGCATTTTTTCTGGATTACGGCTTTCCTGAAGGTGAATACTTTCACCCGCAACGCCACATGGGCACGGTCATGTGCCACCAGTTGCACCAGGCCGACGACAACCCACTGGTGGCCGTGGGCCAAAAAGACATCACAGCCCATGTCAACTTCACGGGGGTGGCCCTGGCCGCACAAAACGCCGGGCTGGAAGTCTTGGGTTATGCCAGTCAGGCCTGGTTTTTGTTGAACTTGGGCTTGGCCGAGCGCATGTCGTCCGCAACATTGCCTGAGCGCAGCCAGGCGCAGCGTCTGATCAATGAGCACGAAATGGGCGAGCTGTTCAAGGTGATCGGCTTTGCTACAGCAGCCGACTGGTCGGCCCAGGGCTTCGCCCGGGGTGACCGGTCGCATCGCCTTTAAACGGCATCAAGGCAAGCTATGTTGCGCTGGCTCATCGTGGTGTTTTTGGCCTTGATCATTTTCAGTGGCCTGCAAAAATGGCTGCAAAAATTTGGATTTGGCCGCCTGCCGGGTGACTTCCGCTTTCGCCTGTTTGGGCGCGAGTGGTTTGTGCCCCTGACCAGCACCTTGTTGCTGAGCATGGTGGCCGCGCTGATCGCCAAGTGGTTGTGAGTCCGAAAGCTTGCAAAAGCATCAAAACCGTTAGCGTGGTACAGTGCGTCACGCCATTGGCGACTTATGCCCATCTCGCTCTTTCTGAGCCGATAGCGCATCCCGGCAGAGGGATGCCAGTCTTGTCCTCCACTGTGCACATCGCCCGCCATGCTCTTTTTCGAGCTGGGCCCAGACGATTTTTTTGCTTCCTTTTGACGCACCTCTGCACGGTGATGTTCTTTGGCAGACCTCAGGGCCTGCACATCGGGGGCTTTTTTTGGCAGCAGGACATGCCAATACCCGAGCCGTTGACAGCCCCCAGAGGGGCAAAAAAGCGGCTCGACCCCCTTCGTTAAAATACATGACCATTCAATACTGTTCACACCAACCCATCTCCATGGGAAAATTCCGAATTCAACCCTGCTCCAGGGCTTTGCCCAATGGCGCTTTTGGCGCCCAGGTGTCCGTGGCCAGTGGCCGTGGCAGCGCCAGCACTGACCGTGTGATGCGGTTTGTGCCCGAATTTGCAACGCCTGACGCTGCCAGCCAATATGCCCTCGACGAAGGCATGTTGTGGGTGGAGCGCCAGACCTCCAAACCGATCCTGCTTTGAGAAAGACGTTTTAAATGGCTAAAGAAGAACTGATTGAACTGATGGGTGTGGTGAACGAAGTTTTGCCCGACACGCGTTTTCGCGTGACGCTGGACAACGGCCACCAATTGATCGCCTACTCGGCTGGCAAAATGCGCAAAAACCACATCCGCATTTTGGCGGGTGACCGTGTGACGCTGGAGCTCTCGCCTTATGACCTGAGCAAAGGCCGCATCAGCTTCCGTCACCTGGCCGGCCGCGCACCGATGGCACCACGCCGTCCACCTGCACGCTGACTCGGTTCTTTCGCTCTCGTTGACCTGAGTCAACCTGCAAGGCCCCTGAATCGTCGAGCATGGCACCTGAGTGGTTTAGAACACGGGGAGTTTCATGACGGATTCAGCCGAAGCCTTGCACATTGTTTGTCCACACTGCCACACCACCAACCGGGTGCGTGTGGCCGATATGCGCCTTGCACCCGATTGCGGACAATGCCACCAGGCTCTGTTTGGGGGGCACCCCCTGGCGCTGGACGCCAGCACTTTTGACAAGCACATTGGCCGCAGCCATCTGCCCGTGCTGGTGGATTTTTGGGCGCCTTGGTGCGGTCCTTGCCGAATGATGGCACCTGCTTACGAGCAAGCTGCCAGCCTTCTGGAGCCCGATGTCCGGGTCGCCAAACTCAACACCGAAGATGCGCAGGCCATCTCCGCCCGCTTCAACATCCGCAGCATCCCCACCCTGGCTTTGTTCATCGGTGGCAAAGAAGTTGCCCGTCAGGCCGGTGCCTTTCGCACGGCACAAGACATTGCCGACTGGACACGTTCTCACCTGTGAGTTGACCAGATGGGGTCTGTTGCAGGTCTCTGCTTCAGCCCAGTGCTTGACCGATCGCCTTCAGCCGCGCTTGCGCGATCCGTTTGCCAATTTCCGGACCTGCCAAACCCTCGATAGCCGCCGCTTGGGCAATCGGTGCCGTCTGGACCGACAGCGCTGCATGTTGGGCTTGCATCAGTCGGGCCGCTTGTGGGTAAGCCACCTCTTCAAACCCTAAGCGCCCGCGTGCATCGCACTCGCAGGCTTGCAGCACCCGCACAAAACGCTCAGGTTGGCGAATTGCGTCGCAGCGTTCCAGCAAGCGCAGCACAGCCTCTGGCCCCAGCGCTGCGCTGCGGTGGATGTTGCCATGTTCACGCGCCACCACCTCGGCCAGTTCTTTGCAGTCGCTGGGCACGCGCAGGCGTTCGCAGACCTTTTGCAAAAGTTTCACGCTGCGGTCTTCGTGACCGATGTGGCGGGGCAGCGCCTGTGCAGGCGTGGTGCCTTTGCCCAGGTCGTGCATCAGGCAGGCCAAGCGCACGGCCAGTGGCATGTTCAGCCGGGCGCTCACGTCCATCACCAGCATCATGTGCACGCCAGTGTCCACCTCGGGGTGGTATTCGGGCCGTTGCGGCACGCCCCACAGGCGGTCCAGTTCGGGCAGCAAGACTTTCAACGCGCCACAGGCCCGCAGCACTTCGAACAACCGCGAGGGCTGCGTGCTCATCAGGCCCTTGGACAACTCTTGCCAGACCCGTTCTGCCACCAAGTGGTTGATTTCACCGTCTTTGACCATGGCCTGCATGAGTGCCATGGTCTCGGGGGCCACGGCAAAATCGTTGAAGCGAGCAGCAAAGCGGGCCACGCGCAAGATGCGCACCGGGTCTTCCGCAAAAGCGGTCGTCACATGGCGCAGTTGTTTGGCGCGCAAGTCAGCCAGGCCGCCCCAGGGGTCGATCACTTCATCCAGCCAAGCGGGTGCCCGACTCGCCTTCTCTGCCGGCACAGATGACTGCAAGGCGGCTGCCTCAGACTCCGGCACCGCCATGGCATTGATCGTCAGGTCGCGCCGAGCCAAGTCTTCTTCGAGCGTGACACCTGGGTCGGCCTGCACCGCAAAGCCTTTGTAGCCTCGGGCGGTTTTGCGCTCGGTGCGGGCCAGGGCATATTCTTCGCGGGTGCGAGGGTGCAAAAAAACTGGAAAGTCTTTGCCCACCGGCAAATAGCCTTGCGCGGCCATGGCCTCGGGCGTGCTGCCCACCACCACCCAGTCGCGGTCGTTCACGGGCAAGCCCATCAAGGCATCGCGCACCGCACCGCCGACGACAAAAACAGCCATAGTTGCCTTCAGCGGTGAAGCCGGAAAGGCTCTTCAAAGTCGATGAAGTCCTGCTCAGCCAGCGCGCCGATGGTCCAGGCTTTCACGCTGGGCAAGGCGCACACACGGTCCATGTAAGCACGTACATCGGCGGGCACGGGCAATGCGTAGGTATTCAGGCGCATGACCACAGGCGCGAAGTAGGCATCGGCCACGCTGAAGTCGCCAAACAGCATGGGGCCGCCGTGTTCCCTGAGCAGGCCGCTCCACAAGTTGCAAAGTCGGTCCAGGTCGGCACGCACAGCGGGTTTGTCGCGCAGGGCAAGGGCGCCAATGTCGGGCAGTTGCGCTTCGATGTTCATTGGGCAGGCACTGCGCAGGCCCACAAAGCCACTGTGCATGTCGGCGCAGACGCTGCGGGCGCGTGCTCGGGCCGCGCGGTCGGTGGGCCAAAGTTTCTTTTCCGGGAATTGCTCGGCCACGTATTCGGCAATGGCCAGGGAGTCCCACACGGCAAGACCGTCGTGCACCAGCACCGGCACCTTGCCCGCCGGGTTGATGCCTTTCAGTGCCGCCTTGAACTGCGAGTCGGGTGCAAAGCTGTCAAAGCGGACAAAGACTTCTTCAAAGTCGATGCCGGCCTGTCGCAGCAGCACCCAGGGCCGCATCGACCAGGACGAGTAGTTTTTGTTGGCGATGTACAGCTGGACCATGTTTTCTCCCGTGACAAGACATGGGATGTTAACGGGACTTGGCACCCCCATCCTGGCCTGAGCACTTGCCTTGATGCCAGCGCACGGGCAGCAGCTGGCGTGCCGCCATGTAAGGACGCGGTGGTCAGCGGCCCGCTTGTGCGCGCCAGTGGTTCATTTTGCTGCGGGGGCCGCGATGGCCCAGGTAGGAGGGTGCGATACCTGCGGCAGAGGCGGGCGCGATGTCCAGTGCTGCCAGTCCGGGCGCTTGGCCGGTGGCGATGTTGTCCACCGCCATCGAGGCCAGGTTGTCGCGGCTCATGAGCGGTTCGCCTGGGGCCAGTTCCATGGCCAGCGCTTGCAGCCAGCCCACCCACATCGGCAAGCCGATCACGGGACGGCCTTTGCCGTGGTTCACGCCTGCCCATTGCCCCGACAGTTTGACCAACTCGCCTAGGGTCAGCACGTCGGGCCCACACAGTTCATAGGTCTGACCCGTGGTGTCCGGTTTTTGCAAACAAGTCACCACAGCCCTGGCCACATCGCCCACCCAAACAGGTTGAAAGCGGGTGCCACTGCCTGCTAACGGCATGAAGGGTGCCACGGCTTGCAGGTCGGCAAACAGGTTCAAAAATTTGTCTTCGGCCCCAAAGATCACGCTGGGGCGCAGAACTGTCATGGCCAGCTTGGCGTTGTGCAACACCGTCTCACCGCGCGCCTTGCTGCGCTGGTACATCGACGGGCCTTGCGGGTCGGCGCCCAGCGCGCTGACATGCACCAGCCGTTGTACGCCTGCCTTTTTCATGGCATTGGCGATCTTGCCGGGCAAGTCGACATGCACTTGTTCGAAGCGTTCTTCGCTGCCATGCAGCACCGCCACCAGGTTGACCACCGCATCGTGCCCAGGCATCAGCCGGGCCAAATCGGCTTCGTTGTGCACCGAGGCTTCGATCACGGTCAGCCCTGGCAGGCTTTGCACACTGGCGGCATTGATGGCGCGGCGCGTGGGCACGGTGATGTGCCAGCCCAGCCGGGTCAATTGCTCGCAGACTTGGCGGCCCACAAAGCCGCTGCCGCCTAAAACCAGAATTCGGGGAGTGTTCATTTTTTCAATCAGGCACCCAGGCCTTTAGCGGCTTGGTGCATCGCGTCCATGGCTTGGTCGACGATCTGGGTGCGCCATGCATCGGTGTCGGTATAAAACGCGTCCATCAGGTCTTGCTTGATTTGCGAACGCAAGGCTTCAGGAGCCTCCGGGTGCAATTGCAGCCAGTGGTCGCCGCGCAAGGCATGCATCACTTTGTCGGGCGGCTGCGTGCCGTACTCCATGGCAATGCCTGTGTACTTGGCTTGCGGGCACTCCTGATAGGCGGCCATCCACATCAGCCCCGTGAGCATGGGGGAGCTCGACGAGCCGTCGTAAATCGAGGTGATGCCCTGGCCCCACCAGGCTTTGGCCCGCTGGTAAGCCGCTGCATCGTCGGCGCAGGCAAAAATGCGCTCGCCCACGCCGCTGGGGCCCAAACCGGTGTGCAGGTCAATCCAGGCCAAATGCTGGCAACGCTGACCGTACTTTTGCAGCACCTTGCGCAAGCTCAGGTTGCTCCAGGTCGGCGCTTGGCCACCAAAGAACAAGCCTTCCGGAAACTCGTGTTGCCCCTTGGAGATGGCGGCCTGAAAGGCTTTCATCCCGCGCTCGGCAATGTAGCGGTCGGTCGCCGCCGCGTTGGCGGCGTCCGGCGGCCACACATCGGGCAACAACAGGGGCTGGATTTCCCGGTAGGCCGGGTTGTCTGGCAGCGCCTGGTTGAAGTCTTGAAAGTTGCGGTTGATGTCCACGTTTTCGTGGGTCACCCGCCGGACGTGTGAAAACCCATGCGGGTTGAGTGCGTGGATGTAGAGCACGGCCACGCCCTTGGCTTTGGCCGCTTCGCGCCATGCGGTGTTTTGCAAAGCGTGAACCTGCACGCCCGAGCCGCAATAGCCTTCTACGCCGTGACAGGCACTGCTGACGACCAACAAATTGTGGGCGTCAGGCGGTCCGTCAAACACCACGTCCATGGCCAGCTCTTCGCCATCGCGACCCGCAAGCGGGTGGACATTGGCGTCTACTTGCAGACCGGCTGACTGTGCGGCGCTGTGGAATTTTTGGCGGGCTTGGACGTAGCTTGTGGAAAAGCCTTCTTGGACTGCATTCATGCCGATTCCGGGTCAGGCCGTTTGAGTGGGCTTGGCCAGCCACTGCGTGGCCAGCTCCACCCAATAAGTGCCGCCCAGGGGGATCAGGTCGTCGTTGAAGTCGTAGCTGGGGTTGTGCAAGGTGCACGGGCCACCACCATGACCCATTTCGCGGTGAGTACCATCACCGTTCGAGATGAACACATAGGCCCCAGGCTTGGCCTGCAGCATGTACGAGAAGTCTTCGGCGCCCATGGTGGGCTCTTGGGGCAAAACATGCTCTGCGCCCACGATGCCTGACATCACCTGACGGGCAAAGTCGGCTTCTGGGGCACTGTTGATGGTGGGTGGGTAGTTGCGAACGAACTCGAATTCGCAGGTGGCGTCAAACGCGCTACAAATTGAAGTGGCCACTTTTTGCATGCGGGATTCGATCAAGTCGAGCACCTCGATGCTGAAAGTGCGCACGGTGCCTTGCAACTCGCATGAGTCAGGCACCACGTTGGTGGCTTCACCTGCATGGATCATGGTGACCGAGATCACGCCCGCATCGACGGGTTTTTTGTTGCGGGTGATGATGGTCTGAAAGCCCTGCACCATTTGGCAGGCAATCGGCACTGGGTCGATGCCGTTGTGCGGCAATGCGGCGTGGCTGCCCTTGCCGCGCACCACGATTTTGAATTCGTTGCTGGACGCCATGACCGGGCCTGCACTGACAGCAAAGGTGCCCACTGGGGCGCCTGGCCAGTTGTGCATGCCGAACACAGCCTGCATGGGGAATTTGTCGAACAAGCCGTCCTTGATCATTTCGCGCGCGCCGCCACCGCCTTCTTCGGCAGGTTGGAAGATCAGGTACACCGTGCCGTCAAAGTCGCGGTGTTTGGAGAAATGCTTGGCTGCTGCCAGCAGCATGGCGGTGTGGCCGTCGTGGCCACAAGCATGCATCTTGCCCTGGTGTTTGCTGGCGTGGGCAAAGGTGTTGAACTCTTGCATGGGCAGCGCGTCGATGTCGGCGCGCAAACCAATGCCCCGTCCGCAGGCGCCACCGTCACGCCCGTGCACGATGCCCACCACGCCGGTGGTGCCCATGCCCCGGTGGATGGGGATGCCCCAATCGGTCAGTTGTTGGGCGACCACATCGGCCGTGCGCACTTCCTGGAAGCACAACTCGGGATGGGCGTGAATGTCTTTGCGAATGGCGGAGATGCTGGCCGCGTCGGTGAGGATGGAGTCGATGATTTTCATGAACACAGTCTAGCGGGACTTGGTCTGGCTTGCCAACACCCCTGTGCGCATGGGGGACAAGCCGGGGGCCCGCCCCAGGGTAAGTTTGGGCCACAATTAGACCGAATCCTTGCCCCCCAGCCAGACCGCCCCTGGCCACAGCCCCATGACCGACCCCCTTTTGGCCCCCCAGACTGTGCGCGGCGCTTGCCCGCACGATTGCCCCGACACCTGTGCTTTGCTGACCACGGTCGAGCATGGCCGCGCCACCAAGGTTCAAGGCAATCCCGCGCATGCCCCCACCGATGGTGTGTTGTGCACCAAGGTCTCACGCTACACCGAGCGCACTTACCACCCTGAGCGTTTGCTGCAACCTTTGCGACGGATTGGGCCCAAGGGTTCGGGCCAGTTCGAGCCGGTGGGTTGGGACGAAGCGCTGGATGCCATTGCAAACCGTCTGAAAGCCATTGCCGCCCGCGACCCCCAAGCGGTGCAGCCCTACAGCTATGCCGGCACCATGGGCCATGTGCAAAGCGAATCGATCGCTGGGCGTTTTTTCCACAAGCTGGGCGCTTCGTTGTTGGACCGCACGATTTGCGCCTCGGCCGGGGCAGAGGCCCTGACGCAGACCCTGGGCGACAAGGTGGGCATGAAGGTCGAATTTTTTGCCGAATCCAAGCTCATCGTCATTTGGGGCAGCAACTCAATTGGCAGCAACCTGCATTTTTGGCGCATCGCGCAAGAGGCCAAACGCAAGGGCGCCAAGCTGGTCTGCATCGACCCACGGCGCACTGAAACGGCCGAAAAATGTCACGAGCACATCGCCATTCGACCCGGCACCGATGCCGCGCTGGCGCTGGCCGTGATGCACGAACTGATCGTTCACAACTGGCTCGACCCCGACTACATCGACCGCTACACCCTGGGTTGGGATGGCCTGCGTGCGCGGGCACTGCAGTGGACACCCGAACGCGCCGCCGATGTGTGCGGCGTGCCGGCAGCGCAGATCCGGCAACTGGCGCTCGATTGGGGCACCACCCAGCCCGCGGCCATTCGCCTGAACTACGGCATGCAGCGTGTGCGCGGTGGCGGCAACGCGGTGCGGGCGGTGGCCTGTTTGCCTGCGCTGACGGGCGCCTGGCGGCACCGTGCGGGTGGCGTGTTGCTGAGCAGTTCGGGGCATTTTCCGGTACGGCGTGCGGCCTTGCAGCGGCCTGATTTGCTGGGCGAGCGGCGCCCGCGCACGATCAACATGGCCACGATCGGTGATGATTTGTTGCGCCCGACATCGCCCGAATTCGGTCCGAAAATCGAGGCTTTGATCGTCTACAACAGCAACCCAGTGGCGATTGCGCCCGATTCGGGCCAGGTGGTGCGGGGGTTTGCCCGCGAAGACCTGTTCACCGTGGTGCTGGAACATTTTCAGACCGACACCGCCGACTACGCCGACTTCATCTTGCCAGCCACCACCCAGCTGGAGCACTGGGACATCCACACCAGCTATGGCCACACCGATGTGTTGTTGAACCGCCCCGCCATTGCGCCCGTTGGGCAAGCCCGCACCAACACCGACATCTTCAGAGCACTGGCACAGCGCATGGGTTTTGACGAGCCCTGTTTTGCTGAAGACGACGAAAGCCTGTGCCGCAGTGCTATCGGCGACGAGAAGGATTTTGAGCAGCTGCTGGCCAAGGGTTTTGTCTCCTTGCCGTTGCCCGATGCTCCGTTTGCGCAGGGCGGGTTTCCCACGCCTTCAGGGCGCTGTGAATTCTTCAGCCAGCGGCTGGCCGACCAGGGCCTGGATGGCTGGCCTGACCATTTGCCCAATTACGAGCTGGCCACGCCGGGTGGTCGTTACCCGTTGGCCATGATCTCGCCACCCGCCCGCAATTTTTTGAACTCCAGCTTTGTCAACGTCAAAAGCCTGCGCGACATCGAAGCCGAGCCGGTGCTCGAGATGCACCCGCAAGATGCCTTGCAGCGCGGCATTGCCGATGGCAGTGTGGTCAAGGTCTTCAACGACCGGGGCAGTTACCACTGCAAGGCGCGGGTCAACCAGCGTGCCCGGCCTGGCGTGGTCAATGGCCTGGGCATCTGGTGGCGCAAGCTGGGCCTGAATGGCACCAACGTGAACGAGTTGACCAGCCAGCACCTCACCGATTTGGGCCGTGCCCCGGTGTTTTACGACTGCCTGGTGGAGGTGGCCCCGGACCCCGAATTCAGGGCCGCACACGCCCAGGACATGCACCATGCCTGAACTGAAAATTGAACGCCAACACGCCTTGGGTTTGGCTGGCGCGCGCGCAGTGGCCGAGCGCTGGAGAGAACAGGCCGAGCAAGAGTGGGGCATGGCTTGCGAGTCTGAGCCGGGCCCAACCCAAGACCTGCTGCGCTTTGCCCGAAGTGGGGTGAGCGGAGAACTGGCGGTGAGTGAAACCCGCTTTGACTTGCAGCTCAAGCTGGGTTTTTTGCTGGGCGCCTACCGTGCCCGCATCGAAGAAAAAATCAAGGCCAATTTGGACGAGTTGCTCGGGCCCGAGTCAGCCGCCTGAAGGGCCTGCCGAGCCCTTGCGTCACGGTCTGCGCAAGTTTGCTCAAGGCAAATCCTGGTTCACCTCGGCATTTGGGGCATTGCGGGGCCCCACCGATCCCAGTCGCGCCTTGAGCGACTGGGGCTGCCGCGTCAGGATGGCGGCGTAATTGGTGGTGTTGGAGAGCACTTTTTTCACGTAATCGCGCGTCTCTAGGAACGGAATGTTCTCAGCCCAAATGGCGGCCTCCAGCACAGGGCCCTTGCGCCAGTTGCGGGGCCGGCTGGGGCCAGCGTTGTAGGCCGCAGTAGCCATGGGCATGGAGCCTTCAAAGTCGTCCAGCACCAGTTTCAGGTAACCGGTGCCAATGGCCACGTTGATCTCGCGGTCGGTGATCTGCTCAGGGGTGAAGTTGGTCAAGCCGATTTTCTTGGCCGTCCACTTGGCGGTGGCAGGCATGACCTGCATCAGGCCCGATGCGCCCACATGCGAGCGGGCGTCCATGATGAAGCGGCTTTCCTGGCGGATCAGGCCATACACATAAGCCGGGTCGAGTTTGATGTCTCCCGCCCGACGCACCACGATGTCGCGCAGTGGCATGGGAAAGCGCTGGTCAAAGTCGATCACGTCTTTGGTGCGGTCGCTGGTGTTGATGCAGCGGTCCCAGACCTGACGTTGGCAAGCCAGATCGGCGGCGGCCAGCAGCTCACGGTCGCTCATGCCACCGGGGCTGTGCAGGTTGGTGCTGTAGTTCCATTCGCGGTTGCCTTCGGGGCGCAAACCAATGGCAATGGCGTACAACGCGCGTTGCAAGCCCGGGTTGATCAAGGCAGCGGCTTTTTCTGCGGGGCTCAGGACGCTGGGGCGCTCGGGCGCGTTGATGGTCAGGCCCAGATCTTCCAGCGCAAGTTGCTCATAAAAGCCCTTCACACTGGCGATGCCGCGCAGCAAGCCTTGGGCCTCCTGGCGCTGCACATCGTCTTGTGCTGTGGCGCTCAGGGCGCGTGCACGCCAGTAAACCCATGCGGGGTCTTTTTGCGACTCGGGGCTCATGGCCTGTGTGGCTGTGAGCACTTGGCGCCATTGGCCCTGGCGCAAGGCTGCGCGCACTTTCCAGGCCAGCAAATCGTCGTTGAGGTCGCTGTCTTTTTGCACTTTTGCAAAGTAACCGCTGGCGTTCTCCTGCAGCTTCTGTGCGGCTTGTTTGCCAATGACCCCCCAGGTCCAGTTGCGCTCTTCCTGGCTCAGCTGAATTGACCAGCGCTTGTCCAGCAACTCGGCGGCCTTGTCGGGCTTGCTGGCCGCCAAGCGGATCAGCGCCAGCACCGCCAGCTCCTTGCGGTTGCGGGTGATGGCGATGATGCGTTTATCCAGATAGCGTTCCGGGTCGGAGTGGATCAGGGCCACTTGCTCGGCCAAACGTGGCGCCTCGATGTCCACTGCGGCCTGGGCAGGGCGGGGGCGGTTGGCATCCATGGCCAGGCGTGCCTTGCGCCACAGGTCCAGACCATTGATCTGTTTTCCAGAGTGCAAATGCTCGGCCACATAGGTGCAACCCTCGTCGGCTTCGCGCAGGGCGTACCACAGGCGTTTGGCTTCTTCGGCCACGTTGGCCTTGCTGTTCATGGCCTCTGTGGCCAGGGCGTAGCAGCGCACCTCGCGGTCGTCGCGCATGCGGTAGCGCGGGTATTCAGTGGTGAAAGTCGCCCAGTCGCGGCGCTTGCCAAGTTGCAGCAACCAGTCGGTGCGCAGACGGTCTTCGTAATAGCTGCCCGCATAGCTGGTCAAGAAGCTGCGAATCTCGGAGGCTGGGGCCACGTCCAGGCGTGTGCGCATTTCCCAGTAAGCGGCCAAAGGCTCCAGCACATGGCCCCGGGTTTGGGGCAGCAGCGCAGACAAGCGGGTTTTATCGCCTTTTCGAAAAGCCTGGTGCATCTCCAGGATGACGTCGTCGCCCTTGTTTTGGGCCTGGGCTTGGGTGCTCCAAAGGCCTGTCGCGGCCATTGCACAAACCAGTGTCAGAATCTGAGTGAATTTCATGGGTTGATTATGGACAAAGCCGAAGCTAAAAAAGCCTTACGAAAAACCTTGATTGAAGAAAGGCTGAACTTGTCAGACCGCCTGGCTCGCGCAGAAGCGCTGCAGCGCGTCATGCGCATCTGGCTGTTTGACCGGCCTGAGACTGTGATCGGCGCCTATTGGCCGATCAAAGGTGAGTTTGACCCCTTGCCCGCCTTGCACCGCTGGAAGGAAGACGGCGAGCTCAATGGTGAGCCACAGCGCCGCCGCATTGGGTTGCCCGTGGTCAACAAGCAGCACAAAACACTGACTTTTCACACCTGGTACCCCGGCTGCCCGATGGAAGAAGACGCCTACGGCATCCCCAAACCCAAAGACACGGAAATCATCGTGCCGACCTTGTTGTTTGTGCCCTGTGTGGGCTATGGCACAGGCGGCTACCGTCTGGGCTACGGCGGGGGCTTTTACGACCGCACGCTGGCCACGCTGCAACCCAAACCCTTCACGGTCGGTCTGGGCTTCACCCATGGCTTTGTGGACGACCTAGAGCCTGAAGCGCACGACGAACCTCTGGACGCGATCTTGAACGACAACGGGGTGGTGTGGCCGCTGTGAGCGGTTGGACCCACCACTGAAGCACCATGGCCCGACCCAAATCCGCAACCCACGACATCAAGCGCGATGCCATTTTGGACATCGCCGCGCAATGCTTTGCCGAGCGCAGCTACCCGGCGGCCAGCATGAACGAGATCGCCACCGCCTGCGGCACCTCCAAGGCGAGGCTCTACCATTACTACGACAGCAAGGAAGCAATCCTGTTTGACCTGCTCGACCGCCACACCCAGCGCCTGCTGGCGCTGATTGCGCAGACCGAGGCCACCGCCCAGCGCAAGGATCTGAACGATCGGGCGGCCTTGCACGAGTTGGTGCGGGCGTTTTTGCAGGAATATGAAACCTCGGCCACCCGGCATGCGGCCTTGCTCAACGACACCCAGTTTTTGAGCGATGTGCCCGATCCGTCGCTGGGCTCGGTGTCCACTTCGCCCCGCGAACTGATCCTGAACCGCCAGCGGGACATCGTGGCCGCCATGACCCGCTTCATGAAGCGCGCCTACCCTGAGCGCCTGACCCCGACCAACCAGACGGCCCTGACCATGATGCTGCTGGGCATGATCAACTGGACCTTCACCTGGCTGCGCCCAGGCGGTCCGATCAGCTATGCCGCCTTTGCCGACGAAGTCGTTTCCATGCTCGAAAAAGGGCTGGGCTGACGCTGAAGTTGATTCACTAATCCGTAACGCATTTCGTTTAGGTAAAATCAAGCCATCCATTGACCAGAGAAATTTCCATGTCCAAAGCCCCCAAAAAAGTGTCTACCAAGGCCCCTGTGAAAGCCTTTGCTAGCCAAGCCGACCTGAGCGAGAAAAAAATCACGTTCGAGCAACTCAGCCCACACTGCTGGGCCTATACCGCCGAGGGCGACCCCAATTCGGGCGTGATCATTGGGGACAGATTCATCATGGTCAGCGACGCCACCGCCACACCGGCCATGGCACAAGACCTGATCAAGAAGATCCGCACCGTCAGCGATCTGCCCATCAAATACGTGCTGTTGACCCACTACCACGCGGTGCGCGTGCTGGGTGCTTATGCCTACGCCGCCGAAGGTGCGACCGAAATCATTGCCAGCGAAGGCACGCTTGACCTGATCAAAGAGCGCGGCGCACAGGACATGAAAAGTGAGATGGAGCGCTTCCCGCGGCTGTTTCGCGGCGCGGACAGCGTCACCGGCCTGACCTGGCCGACCATGGTGATCGCTGGCGGCAACCCCACCCAGGGCGAAGTGCCCGGCAAGCTCAGCATCAACCTGGGCGGCGTGGTGGTGCAGATCTGGCATCCGGGCCCAGGCCACACCCGTGGCGACACGATTGCTTGGGTGGAAGAGGAAAAAGTGCTGTTCTCGGGCGACCTGGTCGAATACGAAGCCGGGGTGTACACCGGTGACGCCCAACTGGCAGAGTGGCCCGCCACTTTGGAAGCCCTGCGGGCCCTCAAGGCCGAATTCATCGTGCCCGGTCGCGGCGAAGCCATGAAGGGCAACGCCAACGTCAACAAGGCCCTGGATTACACCAAGCGCTGGGTTGAAACGCTCTTCAAGGCGGGCAAGGAAGCTGTTGCGGGCAAGATGGATTTGAAAGCAGCCATGGCCCATACCCGAAAGAGCATGGACCCGATTTTTGGCCATGTGTTCATTTACGAGCACTGCCTGCCCTTTGATGTGACCCGTGCCTACGATGAAGCCAGTGGCATCAAAAACCCCCGCATCTGGACCGCCGAGCGCGACATCGAGATGTGGAAAGCGCTGCAAAGCTGAAGCGAGAGGTTTTCCTCCCATCAAAAACCCGCCTTGATCCGGCGGGTTTTTTTATGTGACCGAATTTTTCAGGGCTGGCTCAGGGCTTGATCAGATCGCGAATATCGCGTTCGTAGGCGCGCATCGTGCGCGCCACCCGCTGCCGCTGTTCGGGGCTGGCCGTGTTGTGCAGCTGGGCCAGGTTGTCACAGGCTTGCTGCGTCATTTTTTGCACCAACGCGCTGCCTTTGGGGTCTGGGGGCATGAACCAGCGTTGCCAGACGCCGGAGAGGGCCTGCTCCACTTGTTCTGTGGGGGCGTTGGTTTGCGACAACTGCCGCAAGGTCGACAGCAAATCTTGTTCGCGCCGGAGCCGTTCTTGCCGGCCCCACTCTGGGGTCCATGCCGACTGGCTCACCTGAGTTTTGACCAGCGCAACTTGTACGGCACTCAGCTCGCCATAAAACGATTTGTAGCGCTCCAGCGTCCTGTCCAGACGCCGCTCCAGCCTTTCGGCGTCGCTGCCCTGCAGCCATAGTTTGTCCCAGTCTTCGTTCTTGCTCTCCTGGTGCCGGGCCAGGTGACTCAGTTGGCGCGGCCCCAGAATCTGAACCACAGGCGCGGCTTGGGTGATCGCCACGCGCATGGCCCGGTCCATTTTGTTCAGAATCTCAGCTTGAACGCTGCAAACCTGGCTGGCTTGCACCGGGCCCTGGCTGAGTTCTGTGCCGCGTTGCAGCAGTTCCAGATAAGTGACCAGTTCTTGCTGGCGGTGCCAGCGGTAGACACTGTTCAGTGCCTCTTTGGCGCGATCGGCCTGCGCGTCATTGAACGAGATAGCGCTGTCCAGCCACCAATAAGACAACGTTGGCAGTTGTTGGTAACCGAGTTTGATGGCGCTGCAGCCTTGCAGCAGGATCAAGCCAAGTAAGCAAATGAGCGTTCGGATCATCTGTTGCCAGTCAATTGAAGTGACCAACCTTCAAAGTATCCAATGTTGTTTTGGGTGTTATCGGTGTCAGTGATTGAGAACTTCCATGAGCCATTGGTCTGGTTGATTGAGGCTGCAGGGACGGAAAAAGTCCGCAGAATTCCACTGGTCAAACAGGAAGGGGATGTTGTTGCTGGGGCTGTCAGGGCAACGCTGATTTCGGTGCCGTCAGGTTGAATCAGTTTTGCAGTCAACTCATTCAATACAGCGTCTTTCAGGCATAAACCCACAGTCACAGAGGAAAGTGTGGTGATGTTGCATTGGGAAATGGGTTGCGGCTCGGTGGTTGCAGTCAAATTGATGGGTCTGCCGCTGGTAATTGCGTCGGCGTATTTCGATACAAAACCACAGGACACCTGGTCCGGTGACAGTTGT